>NZ_CP056394.1:0-89835 GCF_013784105.1 Enterobacter sp. RHBSTW-00593 | reverse complement strand
GGCGGCCTGTTCTTATGGCGGCCGGGTGTTGTTTTCTATGGTGCATGCGTTATAATCCTTCACAGGCAACGCGCCTGCTTTTGGACCCCCTGATACCTGTTTCTTCCGCCAAGATGATGACAGTTATCGGGGGGTTTGTGCATTCAGGCTCCGGGAAATATCCCGGAGCCTGCTCCTGAACGTTTTAACGGACACGTCCTGTCCCTGTCTGTTTCCGGAAGTCCGCATTTCTTCCGTAAAACCATCTTCTGCCACCTACCTGCCTCACCACAAAGCAGTCAAACCGTCAGTTTGAGTTAGGTCACAAAAGTAATCTGAATCAACAATCTGTCCCACCACAAGACGATCGCTGACGATCCGAATACTACCTTCTCGCAGGCAATATTTCCAGATGTCAGGCCAGATTAGCGTTCATTGTTTGCGTGCTAATTGTCCTGAAGGGACGTTTAACCGGCAGCGCTCGCCGCAGCATCAGGCCGGCAGGCCTGATCGAGGAAGCGCAGGGGAACGGAACGGGAAGATGGCATTTACGCGCGGAACATAAAAAAACAGTCTCTGGCGGGAGACGTTCTTCGGACTGAGGATCATTTCGCCCTGGTGGCTTTCCGGATTGCAGCCTGGAGTTTTTCAGCGGTAACGGCTTCCGGGAAAACCGTGATGGTGTCAGGAGTGGCTCCGCTAACGGGCATGACGATGATCCCCGGCGTTCCGGTGAGTCCCAGCGCCTCTGCCAGGTTACTGTTTTTCTCAAGGGACGCGGTATGGTCGCCAGGAGCTGGAGTGGCCAGCCCCGCCTTTGACGCTGCCCCGTGAATATCCTCCGCCGTCAGTTTGCCTTCATTATGACCTGTGCCGTAGATGGCATTGTGATAGGTGACATAGGCCTGCGGCCCTTTCTTTTGCCAGACCGTCAGCCCCTGCTGTGCTGCCTGAAGTGAAGCTTCCCAGCGACCACCAAATATTGGCCACTCCTTAAAGAGGTAGCGGACGTCCGGCTGCGCTTTCATGACCTTCTCCAGCTCCGGCGCGAAGCGACTGCAGAACACGCACTGGTAATCAAAGAATTCAATCACCGCGACCTTTGCATTATCAGGCCCGTAAGCCGGTGTGTCCGGATCATGCAGAAGGTTCGCCTGATTCTCCATCACGCTGAGTGCAAACATCTTCTGCTTACGTGCCTCCTGCTGTTCCTGCAGCTTATGAGTGACCGTCCCCAGTATCTCCGGGTGGGACACCAGGTAGTCTGCTGCGATTTCCCCGATACGGGCCTCCTGTTCCGTGCTGAATAAGGGCTGAGGAGCCGAAGCGTGTGCCGTTGAAATAAAGCCAATGTATGTTGTAACTATAAATACTGCTAATTTGTTTGCTTTCATCGTCTGATTCTCATTGTTAAATGGGGGATTAGCGTTCTTTCTGAATGGTACGGGTGGGGGTCTGTTCTTCACGCTCCGGCATGCGGCCGCGCTCACTATTTTCGGGTTGCCGGATAATATCCCGCTCGGTATTGGCCAGCTCATTCACAATGCGGCTGACTCCCGCACGTTCCGAAGCGACTTTGCTGGCCAATGGTTCCTTTTCTGCCCTGATATGACGGCTAATCTCATCGTGGCTAACGCTGTCCGAGCTGGCAACCTGAATGAGCACTTTTCCGTCAGGAATCGTCGGCTCATTCCGGTCGTCAACCTCGAGCATCCCGGGCATAATACGCACCGCGTCCTCCACCGGCACAACAATACGCTCCTGAGTCTCACTCTTTTCTTTTTCCGCTTTAGCGGCTTTGTTAAGCATATCTTTTTCTGTCTGTCGTGTGGTTTCCTCCTGGTCACGGATCAGTTTGTGTTCTGATGCGGCCTCCGTAACAATACTTCCGCTGACTTTCAGCAGATGTGCTGATGGTGGCTCATCGCCGGTCTGCCAGACCACGCCGTCCTTTGGATGATTTCGTACTGCATCAAGTGCGGCCGTCAGGTCGCTGGCCACAATCGTGTTTCCGGACTGACTCCGCTGCAGCACGGCTCCACGGGCACGCTCTGTCATGACCATTCGGGTCTCCCCCTGAGTCATCCGCCCCTCCGGGCTGGCGACCAGGGAAACCAGGGCCAGACCCGCACTCCTGCCATTGTTGTCATACACCGGCAGCGCCAGCGCCGGTTCAGGAAAGCGCCGGGTGGCCGGGATGATTTTTGCCGTCAGTGACGCCTCCTGCATACCCTGATGGCGCACCCAGGCGCGCCCGATGGCCGTTTTATTCACCGGCTGCCCCATTGCCCAGATGGCTTTCGCCTGTTTACGCTGCGTTTCTGGTGCCAGCGCATCGTGCGCCGTTTTAATATCACGCTCCGGCGTTTTTATCGCCTTAACCCAGTCCGCTTTCCCGTCGGTGTAAATCTGGACGTGCTCCTTGACGCGTGAGGTTGAGATGTAGAAGGCACGACGTGTGGCAAGTGCCTTACGCCCGCCTTCCGTGCCTTCAAGCGCAATGACGTAATCGGTACTGGCCCCCTGTGCACCGTACCCGGTGACGGCCCAGCCGTAGTCAATATGCTGCTGAGACCGGACGTTCTCCGGATTGATGGTGACGCGACCGTTCTCACCCTTCAGCCGGATAGTACCCGT
Source organism: Enterobacter sp. RHBSTW-00593 (assembly GCF_013784105.1). Taxonomy (NCBI): domain Bacteria; kingdom Pseudomonadati; phylum Pseudomonadota; class Gammaproteobacteria; order Enterobacterales; family Enterobacteriaceae; genus Enterobacter; species Enterobacter sp. RHBSTW-00593. The sequence continues at coordinate 87,219 of NZ_CP056394.1, read as the reverse complement.
CTCGCTGACCGACTCCACCGTGTAACGCTGGTTGGCCATCTGGCCCTGTTCCTTGTCAGTCGCCGTGAACTTGAGCAGATCGCCGGCGCGGACTTCCATTTCGCTGCGGCGAAACAGCTGCACGTCTCCGGTGATCAATTCCTTCGGGGAGTAGAGGCCAATCTTTCCCTCCTCATCACGTACCGTCACCGTGCTGCCGTTGCGGTCAACGGCCAGCACGTCCTGGTAGTGGTCACCGCGTTTAACCACCATGCCCGGCTGCCAGGCTGCTGTTTTGTTGAATTCATGGCGGGTGTGGGTGATTTTATCGAGCACGGGCACCGTAATCGCTTTCTCCCCCAGTTCTCCCCGCGCTGCAAGCGCGGCATGAATGCCGGCATTTATCGCCTTACGGTCGGCGTTCAGCTGCGCAATGATTAGCGTGCGGGACCGGGCCTCCGGTGTGCGGTCTGTCCAGTCGGCCACGATGTCGGTAACGGGCGTCTCCGTTTCCTGAATGGCACTCACGGGGAGCGTGGCTGACGCGCTACGCGCCACACGGTCCGCCGGCTGGGTTTCAAGACGCTGCAGGGCTGCATCGATCCGGTTATCAATGATGTCGTGAACCGCGCCGCGCAGCTGCACGTCCTTCTGGCGGACGATTTCCTTCATGATGGCCACATCCATCGGGCTGCGCTCCTGCATCAGCTTAAAGGGTGCGCCTACATCAACCGCTTCAAACTGGTCGATATCCCCCATCGAGACCGCGCGGCCGCCGCCGCTGGCAATGGCCTGGAAGAGTGCTGCAGTGTCCTGGTTGCCCGCCATCGAGGACTCATCGATAAGAAACACCTGTCCTTTATAGTCGGGCTTTTCGCCTGCTGCCGTGGCCTGGTCATGTTCAACGATAAAGGATTTAATGGTCTGCGCCCGGATACCGACGTCGCTCATCTCCTTCACCGCCTGGTGCGTTGGTGCAAGCCCCGTCATCACCGGACGAACGTCCGCCGGTAAGGTCTCCAGTGCAGCTGTCACCGCCTTCAGCTGCGTGGTTTTCCCCACGCCGGCATAGCCCTGAATCCCGATAAACTGGTCCGTGGTACCCAGCACCAGGGTGGTCGCCTTTTTCTGGCCATCCGTCAGACCGTTCAGCACGGCCTCCGGTACCTGTTCCAGAAACGGCTGCTGCGTCCCTTTTCCTTCCTCCACCACGCGCAGAATGGCTTTCTCCATCTCCCAGGTGGCACGGGAAACCAGCAACGGTTCACCGTCTGCCGATACCGTCATCAGCTCGCCGTTTTTCACCATTGCCCCGATTTCAGCCCCGATCGCTTCCAGGTCCGGATGATATTTCTCAGCTTCACTGGCCAGTTTCAGCTCGCTGAACACCACGGTGCGCTGATCGTTAATGGCACGCCAGACGGCCAGTCCGGCGTCCGTCCGGACGCGGTCATGCAGTGAATCAACCGCCTGACTGACATCTTCCTGGCCACTCAGTTTTCTGACCAGCTGCACGGGAGAGACACTGGTCTTCATACGCTGCAGTCTGGCTTCAGCCCGGTCCTGCACTTCGGCGGTAAACACTTCCGCCCGGTGGCCACTCTGTGCAAGCGAGTTCATGGTCTGGGTCGAAATGTCGCGGCTGTTCAGTGCGGCCAGCACCACGCCGGTGTCGTTATCCCGCCCGCCCGGCGCGGTCACGTAAGCATGTGACAGATAGAGCGGCTGGTCTTTTGGCAGCGTCAGGGTGTCTTCCCCCCGTTTCACCTCAATCCCCTTTTCACTTATCCCGGTTACCTCCAGACGATCTTTGGCCTTCAGGCTGTGTTCGCGGTCACCCGCCACGGCCAGCAGTTTTTCACCGGTGGCCACGCTGAGTGTTTCACGGCTGAAGAGACGCCAGTCGGCGCTGATATCCCCGATTTTCATCCTGGTCAGCACGCCGTCACCGTCGATGAGCGAGAGGACACGTGTGTCCTCATGCACCCGGTCAATCACATAGGACTTACGCTCTTTTGCATCCGTGCGATCTTCAAGCACCATACCGGGACGGTATGAACCGGGCATCCGGCGTGTTTTACTGTCGAGCCAGACCGGCTGGCGGGCTTCTATCGCCACACCGTCGCGTCCCAGCTGTCCTGCGTTCTGCAACGCCTCACGCACCAGGCCCGTCAGCTGTGCCTGCTCGCGCCTGCCGACCACGACGGCCGTGACGTTTTCACTGCCGCCGCTCAGCTCCGCAAACCGGTTGGCCAGCGCCTCGTAGCGGTCGCGTTTATTCGCGATGCTGACCACTTCGGCCTCAAGCCCGGGAGCCGGCTCCGTGCGCCGTGCGCGGGCAACGCCCGCGGATTCCAGCACGGACATGGCATTACCGTTTGCCTGACGGCCGGCGCTGTCAAGAAAGACCAGCTGTGCATCCTGCGCGCGCGCTTCGCTCAGCAGAACCAGCGTCTCCTTTAGTCCCAGGCGCTCTGCCCCTTCGATAATCAGCGTGCTCTGGGGTTTAAGGTGAAAATCACCGCTCAGAACGTGCTGTCGGCTGATGATCCGCTCCCGCAAATCGTCGGATTTCGCCAGCGAAATGGCGCGCTCGGCAGAGCTGGCCAGCACCTGCACGTCACGACCGTTCGCGCCGGAAATACCGGCCAGCTGCGCGGTCAGGTCACGGATGCCCGCCACGCCAGAAGGCGCATTCATCAGGACCAGGGCGTCTTTTTCCACGACTTCCAGCGCCGCCGGTGCGTACTGCGCCGGGCGGGTGAAACTGACGACTTTCGTGGATTTAAGGTGCTCCTGGCTCAGCGCCTGAATGGAGAGCTCATCCAGCAGGTGAATGCGGGAGGTGAATACTCCTTTTTCACTGTCCAGCGGCACAATCATGCCGTCCTTCAGCGCTGCATCGATGGCCACACGGATATCCTTGATCTCCGGCAGCCGGTCACTCAGTTCAGCCGTGGTCAGCATCAGCTCGCCAAAGGTGAAACGTGTCTTACTGTCACTTAACTGTGAGATGGCCAGCCGTACAGCTTCAGCCAGATCCGGCAGGGGAGTATCTGTATGCAAATGTGGTGCCCGGGAAAAGGTGCCGGCTGCCGGCATTTTTCCGGGGCCGGACAGTACCGGCTGACTCTGGCTGTCAGTCTGTTGTGGTACTGGCTGACGGGACAGGCTCTCCCGCTCTGCGGGTTGAGCTGGTGAGTCGACACTCTTTTCTGCACTGGACGACGTCCGGGGGTAATCCTGTTCAGGCCCGGTACGAACAGGCATCGCCTGATGATCTCGCTCCGGCTGAGGCGGTGCCTCACGAAGAGCTGCATCACGCGGGACGACGCTCTCCTGATACGCTTTCAGATCAAATCCCTTTTCCTTCATCTGACCCAGCCAGCGCTCCATCAGGCGCATACGTGACGGGTCGACTTTCGCCCTTCGGGTGTCTTTCGCGGCCACATCCCGGCTGCGCAGCGTGGCTTCAGCCCCCACGGCCCCCTGAATTTCCCGGCCCCGTGAGGAATATTCCTCCCTGACCTCTTCAGGAACGCCCTTGATCTCCCACATGCCATGCTTGCCAACTTCTTCCACTTCATGGCCGAGCGCTTCAACCCGCTCGCGCAGCGCGCTGCGATAGATTTTCCCGAGCGTGACCTGGTGCTTCATGACGGTCTCGATAAAGCCGGCGTTATGGATATAGTCCGTGGCCAGGGCTTTCCATTTGCCCGCATACTCCGTCATGTTGGCAATGAGCAGATGGGTGTGCAGCTGCGGGTCAAGATTGCGCGAGGTATCATGCGTATAGGCGGCGGCCACCATCTTGCCGGTGTGTACGATGGACGTGACGCCGTCTTTCGTGTCGCGGGCCGAGATGAGCTTCTCCACATAGCCGGCCGCCACGCGGACGGCATGGTTATGTGCTTCCACCATTTCTTTATCGTTACCGATGAGTGCAAGAATGGACACGCTCTTGGGCGCGGAAAAGGTCAGGTCGTGGCCGGGGCGATGGACGTGCTGTCCGTTAACCACCTTGCCAAGCCGTGATCCGTCCGGAAGACGCCCCTCGAGCACGGCCGTCAGATCATCGCCACGGACATTGCCCTCAAGACCCAGCTCTTTTGCACCTTCCCCCATCCAGAGGCTCTGCAGGCTGCCCAGAAAATAATAGTTATCGGAATTGCTGTAGTAGCCTGCAGCCTCGCCGGCTGACGCTACTGGGGCGACTGACATCATAGGTCATGCTCTCTGTCGTAATAGTGATGATCGTTTTCGTCGTAACCCGGGTCATCCGCGTCACGGTGAAGTAAAATGTTCTCTTCTTCCTGCGCCAGCTGCCGGTTCGTCCGGTGTGCATCTTCCGGTTTTTCCGGCATGACGGTTTTACCGGCCGTCGTCAGGTTCAGGCTGCCGTCTGGCAGTGCCGTCACCTTCATGTCAAGGTTCATGGACTCGCCGCCATTATCCTCCGCCTGTTGATCGGCTTCTGACGAAGCCGGGCGCTGACGTGCCCTGTGCAGCATGCTCAGAGGGGATGCTAAGGACGGTTCGGGGATGTGATGACGGTTTCGAAGGGCCCTGAGCGCATCCGGCATCAGCTGTGCTGACTCGGCTGCAGTCTGATTTCCGGGTAGCCCAGAGGGAACAGGTGGCTTGTCCGGTTCACCGGTGGTGCTTTTAACCGACACGGCAGACCTGAGAGAAACGACGTTGTCTTTTTTGTCTTCGGTGACAGGATCTGTCACCGTGCTGTGATTTTCAGTTACGGCTTCCGGGACCACTGGTGCTGTTTGCGATGTGACGTCCTCTCTGGACGGTACCGGCCTCAGTTCAAGAGTTGCGCTGCGCGAGGGTTTCGGTTCCTCCATTCGGGCACGAGCCACTTTTTCAACGGCCGGTGTTGCCGGTGATCCGGATGCCCCTGCAGAAGAAACCGGAGCAGGACCGTCATCTGCAGATGATGTCTCGCTCCCCTTCTCCAGCACTTCATCGCCGGTAGGGAACGTCAGACCTGCAGCAGCCGCTGCGCGCTCGTTCTCCTGAATAACCCTCTCCAGCTCCGGGCTGAGCGCATCGCGGATGTTGCGCTCGACCAGGCCTGCCTGACGTTTTTTCAAAGGGCGGTATTTCAGCTTCAGACGGACCACCGGATATTCACCCGGGAGGCGCACGTAGAAGTTGAGGTTTGGCAGACGCATGATTTGCTCGTAGTCGACAATCGGGTTATTCACCTCGTCCTTGCCGAGGGACACACCGTCACGCACCTGGTCCAGACCGTAGCTGTTCTGCTCACGGATTTTGCGCTTACGCTGGTTGCCCAGCTCCTCTTCCACCACTTTGGCCATCTCGGCACTCGGCGAACGGCCGTACATACGGGTGTTCATCAGGTCGAAGATACTTTTGGCCAGCTCGCGGCCGTAGACGTGAACCAGCTGCGCCATGTTCTGCATGCCCAGCACGAAGCAGCCGCCAAACTTACGCGCCTCGGCCAGCGTTTCGGCCAGCTCCGGGATGCGCTGCAGGCTGGGGGCTTCATCGATAATGAACCACACGCGCCGGTCGCTGTTTTCTCCCATGCTCTGCAGCATCAGCGTGGCCAGCGACACCCAGAGTGAGATCAGCGGTCGCACGCTCTTGCGGTGACGGGCCTGGGTCGAGATAAACAGCCAGCTATTGTCATAGCGTTCCTGTGTCATCCACTCACGGATGGTGAACGGAGGCTTCGTCCCGTCATCCAGCCCCTGCAGATAGCGAAGGGCTTTGGCGTAGTTGGTCACCACCGAGCGAATGGAGATGGCCGTTTTCTCGATTTTCTCTTCCACCAGGTTGGCTGAGGGCGTGTTGGCCAGATAGCCACGCAGGCTTTTCATGCTGAGAGAAAGCAGGGTTTTAAGGAACTTCTCTATGCTGCGTTCCGGGTCAACAGACATGCGTATCGCAAGGTCGGCAAAGATGGTGCGCGAGCTGGATACCCAGAACGGATCGGAATCCCCTTCTACAGGGATAAGGCTGGCGGCCAGGTTGTCATAGTCGACCGCGTCGACACACTCGCCCCACATTTGCCAGTTTGCACAGCGCTCGTCATGGGCGCAGAGAATAAAATCAGTGTCAGGGTTATAGTGGGTTTCGGTGAAGGTACAGCCGGAGTCGTAAATAATGGCCCGGTCACCGCGTTTGCGGATGAAGTCAAGAAGCCAGCGGATGAGGGTCGATTTACCCACTCCGATAGTGCCGTGCATCAGAAAGTTGAGCACTTCTGCCATCCGGACCATGTGCAGGTCACCCACACGCAGATCGGAGAGTTCATCGTTCTTTCGCAGCAGCCTGTTCACTTCCGCAGGCTTGTCGGTCAGCTCCATGCCGGAGATGTACTCGTCCTCACTTTCCTTACGACCGATATCCGCGATAAACCAGGTCACCGCCAGAAACACCACCAGGCTGAAGACGCCACTGGCACCGGCCGCCCACTGCAGCTCACTCAGACACAAATCGCCCATTGCCTGCATATACGGGTCGGCGTAAATCTGCGGCAGGGTCATTTTGAGTACCATTGCCGTCGCCGTTGGTGCATACCAGTAGTGAACGTCATAGATTTTTGGCGTGCCCGTTGCCGGCATCAGCTCGATAAAACTGCTGTTAAGGCTGGCAAACCACCACAGGGAGCCGTTATCAAGGGCTTCCTGGGGGATGCGCCAGAGAAAAATGGCGGTAGTCAGCACGGCGAACAGGATGAAGATCCAGAATCCTATCCAGTTGTTCACCTGAATGAACATGCGCCAGCGGTAGGCGGTCATCTGCCCGCCCTGGGTGAGGTTTTTTCCTGCGAAGCTCATAGAGTGTTGTCCGGCCGTTATCGCATCACCTGCGCGGTGATGTGTGTTATCAGGGGAGAAACGTTGAAAAACGTGATGAAAAAACGTGGTACCACGAGGGGGAAAGCGTCGGGTTATACCATCTGGCTCAGCTCATATCTGGCCTGCTGGCATCCGTCCTCCCAGTCCTGTTCATTTATGCCCGCAGCAACAGAGCGGACTGACGTGGCCACATCAGCATAAGCCGCTGAATGCCACTCACCGGGAGCCAGCCCATAGAGGGTGTATACATAGCCGGCCCAGTATGCAATGAGGGTCATACCCACGCCTTCCGGAAGTGAACCGAATACCCGAAGGTATGCCACCGCCATCACCAGCTCACTTTCCAGATGGATAAGGTGCAATAAACCGGCAAGATCGCCTTCTGTACTTTCAAAACGCATGATGTCCTCCCGTTAAAATGCCCCGGTGTGCAACGCTCGCCGCAGACAGGGCTGCGCCTGGCGCAGTCATGCGAGGAAGCGTCATTTCTGGGGATTAGACAAAAAGCACTGACGCACCCTGCTCCCGAAGGAACACGGTGAATATCAGTCTGACGGGGAAGAGGCTGTGACGGTTGCCACAGCCGCAGGGTATTACATGATGCCGGCGATCGATTTGGCCAGCTGCGCTTCCAGAGCAGGCTTAGCCTCTTCGAACTTGAGGTTTACCTTGTTGGCGTTAGATACCACGCGGGTCTGGTATTTGGCGCGGTTGCCCTGCTCGGAGCTGGTCTGCAGCTTAACGCCTGATGTCCCCTGCTTCAGGGCTGCGATATTATCAGTCGTGACGGTCGCTTTGCTGCGCTCGGAGATTTGCAGATCGGTCACCATGGTGTAGTTGATGTCCTCGACCATCGCATCTGCAGCCATACCAATCAGGCCAGTGGCCAGACCTACCCCCAGGGTCGCACCGGCAGAGCTGGAGTTGTAGGCAGTGATGCCAGCCCCCAGTGCGGCGCCCATTGCACCACCTTCATAGCCGGTTTTCAGGAAGCCCTGCGCATCACGCAGATCCATTTTTTCGGCTTTCAGTACGTTTGCCTGAATCCAGTAGTAGGCGGTATCCGGAGAGCTGGAGACACGGTAGCCTTTTGCGGCCAGTTCATTCGTAATTTGTGCCTGCAGACCTGACATATCCTTGTCGGAAGTGTTGCGGATCTGCAAATAGACTGTCTTCTCTGAGGATGGCTCCAGCCAGATGGTTTCACTCATCTGGGTTTTGACCTCGAGATTACGCTTCTTCACCGCAGTGGACATGGCCCCACAACCTGACAGCGCGAGAGCAGAAGCGACCAGACCAACAACGGCTAATTGTTTTAATTTCATGAATTCATCCTGTGCATAGAAAAACGTCCCCGTTAGCGAGATGTAGCTAACAGAGACGTTATCGGCTGATTTGAAAGGAAATTCAGGTTAAGAATTGAAAAACCCGCTTTCCTGAAATAGCGATGCGGGTTTTGTTTTGCGAAAAGCTAAGGCTATCTTAGGTTTTTCATGAGCTTATCGATTAATGCTCCAACTCCAAATTTACTCACCTGCAGATTAACGGTGATCGATGCAGCAATAATTGACATGATCATCACGATTGGTGTGGAGAACAAGTACATCGCATCGTAATAGGACATTAAGCATGTAAAGAGTAATGTAGCTATATAGAATACTGTTCCTTTAAATATAGCTCTCTTCATATGCGCGATCAGCGGGGTACTTTCCCTGACATTTTGTGGAATCGAATGGAAGAGGCTTACGTATGGTAATAACATAAGCCCTTGAATAAACCCGACAACAATAGCCATATATACCGGTATCGCATTTCCAGAAAGGATATAGCTGCTTAAAAGCCCAATACTAAATTCGCGATGGTTAGAGATTGCACAGACTACTCCGAAGGTTATGGCCGAGAGCACAACACCTATCAGTGGAAGAATAAACGCAACTTTAAGTGCATTGGATGTTGATGGTACAGGCCGATTAGTATCTGATATGCCTTCTAATATTGCTTTGAAATCTCGGTTTACATCGTTAAATGTCAGCATACTCACCCCACTCTTCTTCTTAAATCTTTAATGTTTTGTTTATGCCTCTCAATTTCATCCTCATGGAGGATAGGTAACGTTTTTTGCTTTAAGTCCTCAATCTGCTTACCTTCATGAAATTGAGATTTGATATTTTCATTTTCTCCTTTCAGGATATCACTGGATGCCTGAACAGTGGATTGTTTTTTAACGATTTCTCCAGAAGATTCGTTGATTTTATGCTCATTTTCAGATCTTTGTTCCGCTACACGTCGCTGGATGTCATTTTGCGGACCAAAACCCTGACCTGACTGTTCGTGCAGTTTTGCCTGGTTTTCTTTGAAAGACGTCTGCATAGCATTACCCTGAACCCGCTGCTCCTCAACATTTATGGTTGTATGGCTATGTCTCATTTCGTTCCCGTGGCCTGCTGCTCCCCCTGGTTCTCGTAAGGTTCCGGATTGGCGTAATTCCTGCTGCATCCCAGCGCTGGTGTCAGAGTGTTGCCTTTCAGCCGAATGTCTTGCTGTATCAGTATTACTGGCGGAAATGGAGAGGCTACCCTGTTCGCTTTTGTGAGTGCCTGTCTGGATTTCGGAGCGTTGTTCCTGTCCGCCGTAGTCAGAACGTAATTCGTTATGACTGATCCCACGCTGACCAGCTAAGTCCTGATTCTCCGTTTGATTTTGCGCTAACAATGACGGCTCATGGCTACCCGAAGCAGAGCCACCTGTTCGCACAGACACGTTTTCACCTCCAGATGAATCCTGTCCACCGTAATTACCCGCATGTTCCGTCACCTGAGACATTCCGTCTGTACGGTAGTTATCAGTGCTGTTCGAATTATAAGAGCCACTCTCGACAGGGCTGTAACGCATACCTCCATCATTACCTGCCGGGCCTGACCCCTGATGACTACCGTGGGCTGGCTGAACCACATGCTCACCGCTGAAGGCTGCATGTTCATTGCCGCTGGCCAGATCTGAACGTCCCTGCAGGTAATCGCCCATGATTTCAGGTTTAAGACGTTCATTCACGAATTCCATCGCCGCCTCGCGCGCTGAAGGGGCGCTTGTCAGCATGGATTGCGCCTTATCACCGTATTTGTTGGCAGCCCAGTCCACAAATTCCTGAGTATAATTTGTGTCGAGGCTTGCACTCTGATTCTGCGCCACCGTGGCCATACGGCTGAACTCATTACTCTGGGTCGAACTGGTGGTGTACTGATGGTACTGGCTTTCTGCATCATTGAGCGTTGTGGCCAGCTGCTGAACATTGCTGCTTGCAGCATTCTCCGTATGATTCGCACCATCGGTAATGCGGCTACTTTTAACCATATCCATACCCTGACGGAAATCATTAACCGCCTGACTGTTCTGGTCATGTCGCATATCCTGGTTGCTGGAGTGTGTTTCCTGGGTTCCATGAGAACTTCCACTTGAACCTTTAACTTCTGCGCCAGCATGCGCTTCAAAACTCACCCCTGTAGCCCACTTCCCTACTTTGCCAAATGCCTGATCGCCAGTGTTAAATTTACCGCTTGCACCAGCACTGACACTGCCTTCCACAGATTTCGACATCAGTTGATTATAAGCTTCCTGTGCGGAGATGTTATTTGCCTTAGCGTAGCTCTCTGCGGCAGACATCATCATGCTCGCACCGCGTGTCGCATTAGTGGCCTGGCTGTTTTCACTGCCTCTGATCAGGCTGTCGCTGCTACCGGTCTGATGAGAAAGCTGGGAAAGCTGCGACCAGCCACTGGTCACGCTGTGGTTGTAGCCATCGAGCGCCGTCTGGGCCTGGACCTGCGACTGGCGGGCAGATTCCTGGAATCCACTGCTGGCCAGCTGGCTGAGCTTCATGTTCACCGGCAGGTTCGACATCGCACCGGAGCCGTCGATAACCGTATGGCCACCGGCCGTCTGGGTCTGGGTTGAACCGTTATCCGCCTGCCACGTCTGCTGGCCCTGACGCTGCACCAGGTTCGTGTCCATCTTGTTCTGGCTGACGTTGTCCATCGACATATTGTTAAACGACCAGTTGCCGTCTGCCGTGGTCGCAGCCACGCCTGCGGACGTGAATGCCCCCGAACTGAGCACACTGCCTGCCACCTGAGAGCCGATTGCCGCCGCCCCTTTGGTCAGATAGAACGACAATACCGGAATGGACAGCGACAGATACCCCGCCAGATTGGCCACGTCCGAGTGCTGCAGCGCAACAATATCCTTGTTGGCCAGCACCAGGGGCGTCCCCCCGGACTGGCTCTGTAGCCAGTAGTTGGCGGCGTAGTTCAGGATGGCGAACATCACAGGCCACATCTGGAAGTAAATAAAGCCGCAGATGTAAATCTTCAGCGTGTTCAGCCCGAAAATGGAGTGGTTGGACGCTGCCAGCGCAATCATCAGCGGGAACAGACACACCAGGATGAGCATCAGCAGGGACTGCGCAAACGGCAGTGTGCGGGTGGCAAGTTCGTTACCCGCAGCCCAGCTTAGGCGCTGTTTGGTTGACGCGTTCTCGGTGGCCAGATTCAGCAGGTTGGCGGTATCAGATGAACGCGCCGCAAAGCCCTTAATCCCCTGTCGCACGGCACTGTTCGTGATGTTGTTCTTCATGATCTGCGCGGCCGTCATACCGCCGGAGTAGAAGTACCCGTAACTTTCCCCCATTGCGTTTGACAGCAGTGCTGCGCCGTTCAGCTTGTTTCCAAAGACCTTACGCGTCAGCCAGGTAAAAGTTGCACTGCCCGGATTCACGTCGGTATTAACCAGCGTCTTTATCTCCGTGGCGGCCTGCTGACAGGTCAGGAACTGCCGCGAGGTGGACGTCATTTTAAAGATCCCCCGCAACGGACTCGGGTTGCTCGTTATCAGCGTCAGCGGGTCGGTGGAGTTCAGCAGCTGGTTAATCGTGTATTTGCCGTTCAGCAGAATGTCGCCTATCACACAGTTTTCCACATAATCCGGCAGCATCTGTGCCAGCTCAGGGTTTTGCGTGGTGAAGTCACTCGTTTCCGCCACAATCCGGGAGCCGAACAGCATCCCTGACTTGCTGTAGGTGATTGAGTCAGGTCTGGCCATCAGCATGTCGTACACCGACGACATCTTGTAACCGATACTGGTGGTCAGTGACGCGATGGCCGCCAGTCCCACCGGCACGTTATCGGTTTTCCATACCGCAGCCGGATCTGAGAGGTCAATAACCTGCACAGAGCGTTTCGGTACCAGCAGAATAGAGGTCAGGATCATAAAGACTGCCAGCCACTGGACGAACACCATCGGGTTACGTTGTTTAATGAAGGTGAACAGTACGGCCAGCACCCCGAAGGTGCTGGCAATACGCATCAGGGTGTGGAAGGTATTCTGGCCGACGAGGGTGACAACGGCGTCGAGCGCCGTTTTCCACATCCCACCGCCATAAATGGTGTATATCTCAAGCATCAGCGATCACCCCAGTGATAGTTGCTCTGATAGGAGCCTGAAACGATGGTAGATACCTGCTGCTGCAGGTACTGCATGTTGCGGTCGATACCGTCCAGCGCATTCTGATCTGCAGCTGACTGCAGCTTCATGTCAGCCAGCAGTCCCTGCGCGTGAATGACGTTGTCACGCAGCTTCGCGGCGGCTTCTTCGGGGAAGTTCTTGCCGGCAAGCGACAGACTGGCCTGTTTCACCAGTTCCTGGAGGTACTGGATCATCAGGTCCTGCGCGATGAAGTCAGATACCTGGAGCAGATATGTTGCACTCATGCCCATACTCTGGGCGTTGGTCAGATATTTCAGCACCGGTACGGACGTGGTGTTAACAAACCCTTTTTCCTGATCGGTCAGCGGCTTGTCATCAACCAGCTTGTTCTGCATGGAGATCATCAGGTTTTTAACCAGCGTGACCAGGGCATTGGATTCAGAAACGGTCAGGTCTTTTACGGTCGGCCCCAGGCACAACGTTGCCTCATCACATCCGTAGACCTTCGCGGCCCCCCCGCGCATCAGAACCTTAATCAGGTCGCGGTTATCGACCAGCGGCGTCAGGATGGTGACATCCCCGCTTTTATTGAAGATGATTGAGCCGACTGTACTCATGACCAGCTCCTTCAGTGCCCGATCGTTAGCGAGAAGTCCGTTCTTACTGAGCGTGTCCCAGATAAGGTTTTTGTTTTTCAGGACCTGGTCTTTTTCACCATCACCCGCTTTGGCCGTGACCTTGTCGCCCTGCCCTCCGACGGTGCAACCCTGACGGGATGCCGCCCAGTCAGCAAACATGTTGGTTTCGCCGGCAATGTCCTGGCAGATTTTCTGCTGGGAAACCTGCGTCACTGGCCACAGCCCGCCGATGATGCCCTGCGCGGCCTGGCACGAACTCATGTTCATGGAGTTAACATCGCTGGCCAGCTTCTGCAGGAAGTCTTTCGCCTGCTTCAGCTCCGGCACCATTGTCTGCAGTGCCAGGTCGAAGGCATAGCCTGCGGCATTGCTCATGATTTGCTTCACGAATCGCTGAATTTCCTCACCGCTGATCATACTGAACGACCCGAGATAGGCGTCGATACCGCCGCAGCCGGCGTTCAGGGAAGGCAGTTGCATCGAGATCAGCTGGACGTTTTTGACGGGGTTGCGGAGGTAAACAGAGCCGCCGGAGAAGTACCCGGCCGCCTGTCCCTGCCAGGCCTGAGCCTGAGAGACGTTACCGCTGTAGCCCAGCTTGCCAAAGAAGCCGTTCAGGTCGCCGTTAACGTCAGCCTGTGCCGGCAGCGCGGCCAGGCCCGCGAAAAACACGGCACCCGCCGTTATCAGGGCCTTAATCATGTGTCACCTCCGCGCTGTCGGCTACAGGTCCCGGGCCATCAGTACGGGTCAGTCGCTGGTGCAGTTGGGTTGCCAGACTAAAGCACAGACCCAGCAGAAGATTCAGGGCAAACAGTGCAAACAGGCCTCCCGCAATAGCCCAAAGGAGATACTGCGGATAATGGATAAGGGCTGAGAGGACAAACTGTTCGGGACGATTAAGATCCATTGCGGTACGCAGCGTATTGCCTGCCCACCACACATAAATTCTTTCGACCACGAATGAAAAAATAATGCCGTAAAGCAATTTAAGGTTTAATGAATCAATCCATTCCCGGGTCTTTGTTTCTTCCACAATGCACTTCAGCTCGTTTCGGATATACGTCCTGAATCTGGCGAATGTCATGCGATATCCTCACAGGGTTGACGGCTCAGGGTCTGACGCAAGACGTACAGCCCGGTGGTGGTTGAAAAAAAACCGATACTCAGCGAGATAAGCAGAAGCACCGGAAAGTCCTGCAGACAGGTGGTCAGTTCAGGACGGTCCATGACGCTGACCACCCGATGGGCCAGCACGCCATAGAAGGCTGCGGACACAAGCAGCGTCACACTGAATAACAGCCATACGCGCTCGGTACGCGATAACGCATACGAATTTGTCGTCATTTTGTAGTCCGTTTGTATTACTGAGGGGTGACCTGCGCGCTTGCCGGCAGGGGTGGCAGCGTTCTGGGATCGACGTTATCCATGTCAGCCTGGATGAGGCTGGCCATCCGGCTTTCCAGCGCGGGAATGTCCATTACGCCCTGGGTGAGCGGGTAGGCCTTGAGGGTGTTAACGTTGACCATAAAGGCCGTTGGGGTCGCAATGGGCAGGCCGTTACCAAAGAAGGTGACAATCTCATCCGCGATGGGGGACTTCAGGTCGGTCTTACGCGGGATCATCGGGGTCGGGTAAGAGACATCGCCACCACCGTCGAGTGTGTACGGGTATACCCTGATCGCATGTTCATCGGCCCAGCCTTTCAGCAGCGGGTCAAACTTAGCGCTGTACTGGCAGTGCGCCTGCATAAAGAGCACCACGGCATACTCTTTCATATTCGCCCGACGTCCGTCCGGCAGCAGCATCAGACTGCCGGGAGCCGGGACCGCAGGTGTGGACGTGGTGATGGTCGCAGCGTCAGCAGTTGAAGTCGTTTTTGTCGCCTCAAGTGCCATTAACTCCTCACGCGCACCGGCGTTCGCCAGCAAAGGCAGGGATAACAGGAGTGCTGTGAGACCGGTTTTAATGTTCATGATCGGCCTCATTATGCTTCTGCGTTCTGTCCTGGCGCAGCCAGCGGCATAAGGCAAAAATCACCATGCCCCCCGCGCCAACCCACATGCCATTGCACAGCCACAGTAGCCCCTGCTGAGTGTGCTCCACTGACAGGGTCATCAGCTCGCTCAGTACGCGCGCCATCGTGCCCCAGAAAATCAGTCCTGCGAGAATGGATGGTTTCATTCGTCTTTCTCCTTGTTCTGCCGTACTAAAATCGAATGCGTGTCTGGTGAAATGCTTTTTGGGGCGGCCAGGGATCGGCGACGGGATACAAACCACACTCCAAAGCCCAACATCATCACCATCATCCAGACGTTGCGTAAGGTTGCATCAACCGAACGCGCCCATGAATCGATGTCCACGGGGCCTCTCTGACACAAGACTTCAGGTGGTTTTTTCTCTAAAGCAGAAGGCTCAGGCTTTAACGTTTCTCCGGGTTTCGGTGGCGAGAAGCTTCCTGCCATCACCTTTTCATTAACACACCCCATCACCTTGCCGGCAGGTGCGCCGTCAGTCAGGTCATGAAAGGTCGTCAGGAATTGCCGGGACAGTGAACCCTCTGACGCCGCCAGCATCACAAACACATACAGCACCAGGGCCGGGCCGAGGACGAAGGAATACAGGGCAACCCGCCCTGCATCACGGATGAGGGTGAAAAGCGTTTTTAGCATATGACTCTCTCAGGAATTGGGTTTAAAACCGGTGGCCACGTTCAGGAATCGTTTTGACAGGTCATCCTGGGTCATGAAGCCGTAGGACAGGGCGCGGTAGTTCTGGTTGCGCGGGTCAACCAGGAAGAGCGCCGGAAAGTGCATGATGTTCATCGACCGGGACTGCCCCGTATCCGGACGGCTTTGCGGCAGGGTGGCCGCCACCTGGCCGTCGACTGAGACCGGGATAAGCGATATCCCGTTGGTTTTCGCAAAGTCCGCCACCACCCCGGCCATCTGCACATCAATCGGGTCACTGCCCCGGTAGAAGTAGAACAGACCGTACTGCTGGGACAGTTGTTCAACAGCATTCTGTTGCGTCTGCTGATCACGCGTCTGTGTAAACGGCGCCATGCTGTTGTAGTGCGGGTATTCCAGGTTGTAATCGAGATCAGGATGACTCAGCTGTGCCGCCGCAAAGGACTGACTGAACATTGATGCCCGGTCCGTCCAGAACTTCTGCCAGCGCAGGAACGTCGCCGTGTTTTCCCGCGAGGGGTACAGGATGGCGCGGTTAAGCGCCTCCTGTGTGTACCCTTTCAGTACGCGGGCCTGCTCCACAGGAGACATTTTGCTGAGATCCGGGATCGCCTTTTGCGCAGGCTGCGGCGGTTTCGCTGGCTGTTCAGGCGGCTTCTTCGGTTCGTTGTACCAGGACCAGCCGGTGAACGGCTCCGCTGGCTTCACAATTTCCTCGGACTGCGCCGTATGGCTCGCCAGCACCATAAGCAGGCCACAGAGGACACGCTTCATTTGCCACCTCCCTGCTGGTTCACCTGGGCGGCGATCCGCTCCTTAATCTGCTGAACCTGCGCGCTGGTATCCGGGATTTTCTGGTTCTTCATCAAATCCTCGTAGAAGTCTGAGAAGTTGATTTTGTCGAAGTCGATACTCTGCAGTTCCGGGACCGTGATGCCCCGACAGTCCGGACTGTCGCCGCTGCCGAACTTTACACCCAGCTGGTCGCGACGCCCCTGCTCCTGAATAATGCGGGCAAGCTTGCCGTCAAACACACAGTACACCTGGCTTTTCTGGATACAGGCCCCGAGCACCTTACGGTCGCAACGTTCGCCCACGCTGACAGTGATTTTCTTCGCCTTCGCTTTTCCTATGGCCTTCTCTTCATCATCACATGCCGCCAGTCCGGCACTTTGCCCCCAGCCGGAGTCTTTGCAGCAGTTAGAGAAACCAGCAAAGGCTTTACGGCACCGCATGGCTTTACCGGTGAACGCTTTTACCTCAATCGAGCTGCTTGCGTCTTTGGCGTCTTCAGCTGCCGAGGCCAGACCGGCCAGTTTGGCCACAGCCGTATCAAAACCGCTGCTTCCGGCACCATTCGTGTCATCACACTCGCCTGATTTGCAGATATAGTCTCCTCCGCAGACCAGGCCTCCCGACTGATGCGTGGTCTGACACTGGTAGGTGTAGCTCATGTGGGTACAGTGTCCGTCAGTCGATTCGGTACAGGTTGTACCTGCTGCGGTGCAGGAAGGGTTCGTCATCAGCGTTCCGCAGGTTCCCTTCGAGTCTGACGGCACAACATAGTTATCGGTGTACTCCCAGCAGTCGCTGTAGACGTCATAGCTCTGGCCATTATTGATAATGGTCTTGTTTCCTCCCGGAGAGGTGCAGGTTGACGTTGTTTTTTGCGCCTTCGCCATATCCAGACCGCAGGATGAGGACCAGGTTACTTCGGGGGTAAAGGTGGTTTCGACCGCGTTCATAACGAGAAGCAGTCTGAAGCCTGAAGCACCGGACTGAAAATCCGCTATCTGTTCCCGGATATGCTTTTCGCAACGGTCCTTGTTCCCGCTGGTACACCCTGTACTGGTATAGGTACCCGCGGGTAAGGAGCCACCTTTTGACAGCGGCGTACCTGGCGCACCCGGCATTTCCCAGTCAAAATTCTTCCCCACCATCGTCTGACTGACGCCCCACCAGGAGATTTTCCCGGCATTCACTTCCCGGTCTGCCCAGTAAAAATGTGCGCTGATCACCGGCCCTGATGCAGGTGCATTAAAACTAAAGTTAAATGATGTACCGTTAATACTGAACACGACATCCGCAGCGGTCAGGGTGAAGGTTTTCTGAACCGTGGTGGTTGATGACCGTCCGCCAGGGGTTGCGGTCCGGGTGCAGGCCTCAACGGAGGCCACATCTTTGTCGCAGCTGTAATTTTCAAAGGTAGTTTTTGATACCGTCACCTCCTTACACTGGTTCGCGGTTCCGTTAAGCACACCGTCTGCACCGGCTTCCGCATTTTTCCCGATCGTGATGAAAGGTGCCTGCGGGTCGATGGCGGGAACCGGATTCGTTTTGCCGGAGTTGATAACTGACTGCGCTGCGTCATTACCCTGCAGTGCGGCCTGCCCTTTGTTGGCCAGCCCACCGTCTCCACCATCCACACCGCCGTAATACCCTTTCTCCGGTGGGTTAGCGGTATAGCCTGGTATTGCCCCTGTGACGGTACCAGGATTTTTCAGGGCCCCCGTA
This sequence comes from Enterobacter sp. RHBSTW-00593, assembly GCF_013784105.1. NCBI lineage: Bacteria > Pseudomonadati > Pseudomonadota > Gammaproteobacteria > Enterobacterales > Enterobacteriaceae > Enterobacter > Enterobacter sp. RHBSTW-00593. Next base: position 69,078 of record NZ_CP056394.1, on the reverse strand, counting down.
CCGGCGGAGGCATTGCCCTTGCCAAAGCTCGCTCCCGCCTCAAACGCAGGATCGGCTGCCCCCGCCAGGAGCGGGAAAAGCATCAGCATCGCTGAAAGTCGTTTTTTCATTTCGCAGCCTCCAGAAGATGGCGCGCCGTCGCTGCACAATCACCGCTTTCAGCGACTTTCTCCAGCGCCTGCTGCAGGGGCAGGCTTCCCCGGATAACGTCATGATGACCCGGACAGGTGACCACCAGTGCCGGCACTGTCGTGATGTTGTACTGAGTGAACAACGTCGGATCGATTTGCACGCCGGCGTCCTTGTCCTCCTTACTCAGCTCAAACATGGCCGCCGCAGTCTGTCGCATATCGTTATTGACCAGGCCCCGCAGCGTGGGCGGAATGTTGTAACGACGGGCGTCCTTCAGCATGGGCAGAAGACCTTCACGCGGAATACCGAGGCTCACAAAGTAAATAGCCGGGAACGTGTCTTTTTCCCCCATAGAGGTGGTTTGCGCAGCGATATTGCCCTGCAGGCGGTGAATCAGGTCCTGCTGCGGCTGCGGCAACACGGACACACCCGCAGGGTGACTCTGCAGGTCTTCCTTCATGTTTGCCAGCGCGTCCTGCTGGCCTTTGATCCAGTTATGGTCGGAGACGGAGATATCTGTCTGGGCGCTCGCCAGAGCCAGCGGCGCGAAACCCACCATGACGCTGACCATCAGCGCCCGGAGATAAGCGTTTTTCATTGTCATGTCCTTAGAGGAAGACGCAGTTACGTTTGCGCCAGAAGAGGTAGCCGAAGTTCTTTTTGGAGGACGGGGAATTATGCGTTGTGCCCCAGAGCTGCGTGCTGGCCCCGAAGGGATGGCAGTTGCCCGGTTCGGGGTACATGTTCACCATCTGATACCGCCATCGCTCTTTCGGGATGATCGGGGATGGGTACTGGTTACATACGGCAACATCCGCGCCCACGGAGTTCCAGACCAGCCCCTCCCGATGCATTTTGAAGGCCATTCGCTCTCCGACCAGCAGAGAGGCCTCAAGCGGGGAAAACTCCCCGCTGGTATAGCCGGTTAGCGGGTAGATGGAGCCCTGGCTGCCCGCACACCAGAACAGTGGCGACAGCGGAAGACCCGCTGATGAAGCAGCTGCGTCAGCAGCACAGGCACCCTGAGCAATCAGGTTGCCGAACAGTGCTGCCTCGGGGTTAATCAGCATCGAGAGCGTACTGTCATTCCAGAGTGGATCAACTTCAGAGAGATACGCGATATCCATGTCGCCGGTCTGCAGACACCCCAGACTGGTGATGATGTTCAGCCAGAAAATCAGCGGGTATTTATACCAGTGAACATGGTAGAACGTGCCGGCAGCGGGTCGGTCACTCTGCCCTGCGGTTCCCGTTCCCGTTCGTCCGAGATCGATTTTAAAGCCTCCCATGTTGACCATCACGCCAGGCTCACGTGTTACATCCACCATCGCCATTGGCTCCCAGAACCCGATGGCCAGACCGATGCGATAAAACACACCGTATGGGCAAATCTGGATCGGCGAAGCCGGGTTGTTGGTATCCTTTTGCGGGCCGGCCGCCAGCTGAATATTGCCGAGCGTCATCGGGAACAGGCACTTCCAGCAGACATCACTTATCGGATTAACCCAGCGGCCGTCACCGGCGTTACTGGCTGCGGCCGTTGCCTGCAAAGGTAAAGAGGACAGCAGAAGCAGCACCATGCCGGAAAACCATGACACATGCTTCATTTCACCTCCCGCAGCCAGACACAGACCGGACCATCTTCAGTGTCATGAATGGAGCCGATAAACCAGCCCTCTCCGGCGGGGGCTGACGGCTGCCAGTCACTGATGTCCGACGCACCGTTTTCCCAGGCGGTAATCACCTGGGGAGGAGCATCGTTTTCCATCCAGCGGGTGGCGCAGGTGAGTTTATGCAGGCGCATCCAGTCGCCAAACTCTGTCTGCGTGGCTTCATCACTGGCAGGTGTAAAGTAGTGTGGGTGCGTCCAGAAGCCGTTGCGGTCACGGGTAACCGTCACCGGCCTGATTTTTTCAGGGTGAGTCATGGGGGTATCTCCGGGCATGCCGCAGCCACCGGACGGCGGGAGGGCTTAAATAAGGATCAGTGGTTTTTGCCTTTACCGGCGGCTTTCATGATGATGGCCAGTCGTTGTTCCTGGCTCATTTCGTACAGGGCAAGAATGGCACCGCGCAGAACATGCGAGGGCTTGTACAGCGGGTTGTCGTTGAGGATCTCATCCAGCTGTCGGGCCGAACCCTCATCGTGACGTACTGAGGTGACATTCCGGCCCTTTTCAGTAACAGGGTCTTTTTTCATGGCGTTACCTGGTCGGGATTAATCGTAAACCGGGGTGGCATTCAGGCTGAGGCGGAGCGCAACGCAGTGAGCACCGAACATCCTGAATGGCAGCGCGGTTGAATCAATGGCCTTTTTGCGGTCTGGTGATGTACCAGCCAGCGCACTCACTGCCACGTATAAGCACACTGAGCCACGTGCCGGCATACCCATCATTCACCGCTATATCTTCGCTGTCTTTCATCGTCTGCTCAGAGACTCTCGGTGTGGTATAACGCAGACGCGCCCGAAAAATCCTGCGACTGAGAGCCAGTCGGTCTGCTGTCGGTATCGTTACGCGCTGTGATTCATCATGCGTCAGTGCATAACCTGCCTCGGTCAGACCTTGCTCCAGCTCTGCGAGCAGCATCTGGTAATAGTCTCTGTTGGCAAAGCCATGTACCGCATCGGCATGTCGGGCACTGCCAAACTGTGCCTGCGGAACGGGTATTCCCGGTCTGCTCTCCCACGCCCGGCGTTCACGGCGTGCATCTGCAAGATGCTGAACAACAAGCCAGCCCGCGAGTAGTGTTACCACGACCAGAATACCGGTCATGCCCTCAGTATCGCGCAAACAGGTGAGCATCCCCTGCAAGCCCTGAGGTCCGGTGAAGCAGCTGATTAACGCCATGCGTTCATCTCCTCCATTCTGTTGCGGATAAGCCTGACGAGGTACAGGGGAAACGCCTCATCCCGTTCTTCCGGCGCTATCGGCTGACGCTGGTTTTCCGCGCACCACTGACGCCACGCACCGGTGACCAGCATCGGATGCCAGGATGCGATTTCAGGGTACAGCTGGCAGAGTTTTTTCAATTTTTCATCACAGCCTCTGGTTTCAGCATTGCACTTCAGTGACATTCGGCGTTCTCCTGCTCCTCGCCCGCGAACAACCTGTCGAGGCGCTCAGAAAGTGACATCGTCTGGCCTTTTTTACGTTTCGCGCTGTCCTCGGCCCGCATGTTCTCCAGTAAGAGGTGAATGATGTAGTCCGGAAAACGCTCATCACGTTTCGACGGCTCCCGGCTGTCCTGCTGGTTCTGAACACACCAGTGGAGCCAGGCTTTGGTCACCAGTACCGGATGCCAGGAATCCAGCTCCGGATACAGCGTCTTTAGCCGCTCTGCCGTACCCATGCGGGATGTAACGGCTGATGCTTTGCGGGGTTGTTTAGCGTAGCGGCGATGCGTTGTGACGGCCTCGTGCATGTGCGGAAACAGATCACCTAACGTGGTTGCGCTCATTTTTTTGCTCCTGATACCGGAATTTCTTCCACCTTCATCACGCGGCCATCGCGTGAGATGCGCGCGGGGATATGTTCAAAACCAAACTTACGGGTCAGTACGCCAGACTGATCGAAGAAGATGCGTTCGTTCAGTGCATCGCTGGTTTCCTTAATGTTGCCTTTCACCAGGATGACCTTCACGTTTGTCTGGCCTGCGATCTGCTGACGGATCCAGTTCATCTGCTCTTTATCATCACCGTCGATGAAATAAAGCACCTGGCTGAAGGGCACCCTATCCAGGGGGTTGACCGTGTCGCCCTTACGGGCGATCACGTTGCCCTGCATGTCAGTGATCGTTTCCTTCACGGTGAAGGTCGGGTCCCACGCAAAACTGCGGTATTCCTTCGCTTTTGTGAGGCCCTCCACCGGCATCGGGCGTACCGCATGCTCCTTCACCCTGTCCGTTGCTTCCCTGCGCAGCCGGTCCAGTTCGCCCGTCTGCTCCATCCCCTTCAGGCGGTTCTGGATAAAGGCCAGCATATCCTGCTCGGCCGGTTCGAAGACGTTTCCCCAGGTCCCCAGGTCTTTCGCCCCGCTGCTGGCAGAGAGCATCAGGAGCATGGCCATCAGCTTCAGTCGTCTTTTCACTGGCCCCCCTGGGTACGCCGTGCAATGTCGGCACGGATCTCATTCGTAATATCCCGCTGCGGGTTTATTACCGCCGGTTTCACCAGAATGATGGCGTTGTGTGAGGCCTGCCACGCATCCAGGCTGCCGCTCAACGCCGCGTTGAACTGCAGGGTCATCGCTTTTGCGCTGCCTTCATCGAGATGCAGCTGGGCGGACTGCTGCTTGAAGAGATCTATCGTGCCCTTCATGTCGAAGACCACCACCTCAGGTGTGACGACTTTCGCCGTTACGTACGCGACGCCTGTCATGACCAGAAGTCCCGCCAGCCCCAGCATCCCGACCTTAACCCATCGGGATGTCTTGCTTACGATTGTTACACCGTCGCGGACGGTATCGCCGTCATATGGCTTGTCCTGTTGTTCACTCATGCTGCGTTCACCCATTGTTCAAGTTCACGAAGTTCACTGCCGTATTTCTTCTCCGCCAGCAGATATGCCGCTTCTTCCGCAGTCGCTCCGGCTTTCTGAGCGTTCTGCATGTAGGCAAAGTCCTCGCCACGGGAGCTGAACATGGCGCGCGTGACGGGGTCGACAAACAGGCGGTGGAAGGAGCTGTATTCCCCGGCGCTTATCAGCAGGGAGCTGTAGCCGGTCTGCAGGGCGGGCTGGAAGCCGCGGATAACTTCTTTTTCCATGTCCGAGAACTGATCCGGGTTATCGGCAAGGTACTGTTTAAACGCCTTCGCATCCTGCAGCAGGGTGATTTTGGTGGAGCTGTTGTTCCAGGCGGCTTCCGCTTCCTTACTGGCGCTGAAGTCCTTGATGCCCTGTGTGATGGTGATAAACGCGCCACGGTGTCGACGCACCGTACGGTAGCCTGTTTCGATAAACCGGGCCGCATGTGGGTTTGAACCACCCAGCAGACGCCAGGCCTCGTCGATGATGCAGACTTTTTTGAGATCGCGCGGGCTGTGGTACATCTTTTCCTGAATTGCCAGGATGAGCGAGAACAGGATGGACGAGAGCAGCTTCGGCTTGTCCTCCAGGCTCAGCAGCTCCAGCACCGCGAAGCGGGTTTCACCGTCGAGCGTCGGGGTGTCGGCGTTGAAGTATTCGCCGTCCGGCCCCCAGGTGCAGTAGGTATCGAGCAGCATGGCCAGCTCAGCGAGACGCGCGATGATGGTCGGCTTGTCTGCGAACGCCTGATTCACATCCTCATTGGTCAGGTAATTATGAACATCGTCGATACGGGCTTTGTTTGCCTTCTTCTCCCACGCATCCATTACCGCTTTCTGCAGGATCGCTTCACAGACACCGTCCAGCGGCTGTGTAGGGCTGGCCAGCACCGTCAGCAGACGCACGATCCCTTCCGCAGAGTGATTGATGTCTTTGACATTGGCGAACGGGTTAAAGCGCAGCTTCGCACCGTCAAGGTAGACCCCGCCGGCCTGATGGCAGTAGTTCTTATATCCATCCCCCATGTCGATGACCCAGCCAAAACCTCCAGCATTCAGCACATCACGCAGAATCCCCTGAATAAGGAATGTCTTCCCTGCCCCTGAGGTACCGGTTACCGCAATGTTAAAGTTGGTACTGCCGTTCTCTTCGCCAAACATGTCGAAGAACGCTACCTGATTGCGATAGGTCGGCAGCGGCATCCCCACGTTGGACAGCTGGCGCTCGGCCACAACCGGCATCAGGCTTACTGCATTCCATGACTTGGCGCGTAGTGTTGCCCCCGTCATCTTCAGGTCTTCCCACATTCCTTCCTGCATGACGAACGGGAACCCGGCCAGCCAGTTACGCATCTGCTGGTACTGTATCGTGACCATCTCCAGCTCGTTCTTACGGAACACGTTCACGGCGGCCAGCTCGCAGGCCTGCGCGTCGGTGTTGTTGTCCGGCGCGAACAGGGTCAGGTTAAAGTAGGTTCTGCAGTGTGCAATTTCATTGCTGTTCAGCTGTTCACGCGCCCGACGCCACTCTTCGGCTGCTTTTTTGGTGCCAGGGAAAAGTGCCGCGTAGGCTGAGTTGGCCTTTTTGGACAGGTCCGTATCTTTACGAAACGCCTCACTCTGGCTTTTGGTCTGTTCTTCCAGCTCAGTGGTCCAGGTCAGCATAAACGGACAGGGAATGCCGAGGTCAGGAAAGCGCAGATTTTGCAGATTATCTGCGCCCTGCCAGAGCGCAAACCGACGAGGGTTTTTGGCGAGCTGCATATTGATGATGCGGCATGCCGATGCCGGCAGGCGCGTCCCGCGCGCGTCGATAGTCTCCGGCAGCACCATCCGGATATGCGATGGATGAACCTTAAGGTCAATCCCCGGATCAACCACCTGACGGTTGAGCCTCTCGTCCTCGCTGTAATCTCCGGAAGACATCAGCACCTGTTCCTGGCGGTAGTTCATGACTTCACGTACCGCAGACAGGAAGGCGTGAACATCAATGTTCATGCTGTCGATACGTGCGGCCCCCAGTGAGACGCGGATGGTGTTGCGTATCTGAATCAGCTCGTCAATGACCCGCTGCATCTGGGAAGAACGTTTTACCTCTTTGCCGTACACAAAAAAGATACGGTAGTTACGCAGGTAGAGCGGATATTCACGTTCGTTGGCCAGACCGTGGAGCGCGGAGCGCTGCCAGAAAGCGCGGGTGATTTTGTTGAGGTGCTCAGCCATCCCTCCTTTCCACATATCATTACTCACGCCGCGATCGATACGCTCTCCGACACATTTGCTTGCGACCAGAATAACGGTGACAGGCGTCTGGCGTGGCAGCTTCTTGCGGAGCATGTCATCGAGCGCGGCCATCACCTGCTCGTTCGCGCCGGGAAGCGGGGCCGCTTCCATAATGAAACCTGCGGAGCCGGCATTGACGAAAATCTCATTCGTATCGTCGTAATACCGGTAAGGCAGCGCGGCGACCAGAGAGGGATAGTCCCAGGTCTGAGAGAGGTTGTTGCGGGCCGTGGCGGCTCCGTCTTCCTGCTTCCCGTTTTTCAGCATATCCATCAGGCTGTCGACAAAACTCATTTTCGACCCTCCACAGCGGCCCGGATTAACTCCAGGCGACGCATCTTTTCTTCGTTCATTTGCCCGGCGTGCAGCGCGTCACCGGCAGTTTTAATCTGCCAGTCACAGTTCACACTCAGAACGGCCAGCGTTTCATCGTCGGTATCGACTGACGGTGTGGCGGTGATTTGTATCGTTCCTTTCCGTGAATGGACTAGCGGATCGAGACCACCGTTACTGTTGATGTAGAGGCTGTTCATTCACCCCCCTCCCCGATAACGCGGTAGCTCTCATCCCAGTGGGATTTGTTTTTCACGAACTCGACCACAGCCGGCTGATGGAAGTTGTCGTCCGTGTCCACCCAGGGGGCAATCCACAGGCGCTGCGTGGCATCAGGAATACGCTGAACCGGAACGCGGCCCGCCGTGTTAACCGGTACAGGTGCCACATGACTGGTCGTGGCCAGCGGCGTGACCAGTGAGCCGGACGCTTTCACCGGCGCAGTGTTCAGCGGCTTAGCGGCGGCAGTTCCGGTTGCTGCGACGGAAACAGGACGGAACGGATTCACGACCGGTGCCGAATTGCGCAGTGCCGGCAGGGTTTCACCCGCAGGCTTTTTTGCGGTTTTATCTGCCGTCAGGTCATCCAGACTTTTACCCTGAGCGGCCAGCTTGTTGGCTTCAGCGGTGGTCAGGCACTGGTCGGTCGCGGTCTTGTTGCAGTCGAAATCAGAATTGAGACCGGCGCAGCCGGTCACTGCGCTGCACAGCAGTGCAGCGCCCAGTAGTTTTTTCATGGGATAACTCCGGTTGGAATTTGAGGGTTTTATGTACAAGGGGGGAACGATTTGAGGCTTACACGAAAATTTCTCGCATGACATTGAGCATTACCTGCAGACCAAAGCTGCACAGTACGCAGGTAAAAAACCAGTCCATCGACAGAAAATGCAGGTTCATTTGAATGAAACCATAGACGATGATTGAAACAGACGCGCTGAGCCAGGGCGCGAGAGCCCCTGCAAACATCATCCATGCTTTATCAGTATCGCCATAAGCTGCAGCACTGGACGCGATGATGGCCACGCTTATGAGCAGAAAGATTCGCCATGTGGAAAAATCATCGTCACCGATTCCCTTCAGGTTCAGAATCGCCCATACCGTCATTTCAGTCGCATAAATAAGCACTAAAAAGACGACGTGGCGGTAGTCATACAGGATTTTGAGTAATGAAGAATGTGTCCTGATTGAAGGCATAGACACTCCAGTAAAAAGAACTTCAAGGTTGTAATGATGAGGTGATACAAACCGGTGAGAGTAATCAGCTATCCGAGTACCGCTTTGCTGTTCACTCGCTCCCGGACTCTTTCTCACGGTCTGGACTGTTGTTGAGAAATTTCAGGTCAGGTTTCTTTTCTGGCCAGGCGCTCATCGCTTCCAGCTGATACCAGTTTCTGACGTTGCTGGCCGTCAGCCCCTCTGTTTCAGCCTGACGCTTCAGGTGCTCCCAGGCAGGAAGGTTCAGGGGTTCATAAGCAGACAGCATCCTGTCGAATGCCTCCTCCCAGCTTTCGTTGTAGCGGGGGACAATTCGCCTGCATATCCATTGAGTCAGAAATAGCCAGACAATCAGGATACCCAGCGCCCACAGTGACGGGCAGTACGAAAGAACCGGTCCCCCTGCACAGAGAAAGATGACAAACCCCAAAAACATGTACTTGCTTCCTGCAGGGGTTGGCCGACCAGTCTCCCAGTCAGCAATATGCATCCGCATTTTCCTGAGCAGGTCGTTGTTACGTTTTTCTTCACGCATTCCGGCTACCTTACCTGGCGGTTCTGCAGGCGGAAACTAACGATGATCGGAGTATGCGAAACTCAATCACATCGTTACGTTCGAGGAGCCTGAGGGCGTCCGGCGAGCAGGCCATTGCAGCCTTCAGTGCCAGTGAAACCGCGAGGCTGCGGTAACGGTTTTGCAGCCCGGTGGGTGCATCATCAGGGACTGCATCAGACACCTGCTGATACGCTTTCCATGCATCTGGCTGGGCTAAAGCGTCACGCTCCATGCTCTCAAATTGAGCAGTGTCCTTAGCCGCTTTCTGAGCGTTTGAATCTGTAACAGCCCGTGCCGGAATGCCGTATTCAGATGAAGTCATAAAATTCAGCAGAAGCCCTGCAGGTACGCTCAGCGATAGCAAAAAAAGAACAATTCCGATTTCACGCTTCATGTTTGCCTCCGCCTTCACCTTTTGGTTTAGCGGTTCTCTCTTCTGGCCAGACAGACATTGCTTCTTCCTGAAACCAGCTTCTGACTGCAGTCAGCGTAAGTCCCTCTCTCTCAACCTGCAGTTTCAGTTTTTCCCAGGCCGCCTGATTAACCGGTTTGTAGGATGACAGCGTATCGTCAAACACGGCCTCCCACGATTCTGTCTTGCGTGGTATGAGCTTTCTGAGCAGCAGGTTGCTCAGGACGAACCAGACTGCCAGAAATATCCATCCCCATACTGGCCAGTAATGCAGGAAGAGACCGCCTCCTGTGAGAATCATGAATACCCATGCAGTTACGAAAAACCGCTGCACCGGCGTTGATCGACCGGCGCTCCAGTCACCGAGGTCCTCCCGGATTTTTGTCAGCGCGTTGTCTTTACGCTTTGCTTCACGGATAAAGGATTTCATCCTGGATTCCTCATTAGTTGATGGTGTCACCGAGGCGCAACTGACTGGCCTGGCGGAGAACGTCATCAGGGTTGATGTTACCGACAGAGGTGGTGCTGGATGTTGTGGTCTGGCTCGCAGGCTGCGGAGTCACAGCGTTCTGCGCGGCGTTGCCGGCTTTCTGCAGTTCCTCTTTCGCTTTCGCGTCATCGGCATCCTCGATGGTTTCAAGGCGGAAGCCCTTCTGGAAGACCACAGTTACCAGGTTGCCAGCGCCGATATCAATGACCGGGTGATACTGTTCGGCGCGCTTAATCCAGTACTGGCTCAGCGTGTCGGCTGCCTTACTGGCCCCGCCGCCAAAGCCCTGCTTAAACACGTCGCCGGCACCTACTTCCGCTGTGGCACCGAGGCCGACAGATGGTGTTGCCGCAGATTTGATACCTTCACCAAAGCCTGACAGGAGGCCTGCAGCCCCCGCGTAGCCGACAATCATGCCGTTTCGCATAACAGGCTTGCCACGAACACCGCCTTTACCCTGGTAGCTGACGTGGCCATCGAATTCCATATCGACGTGCTTGCCGTTTTTCAGTACGCAGCTGATTGATTTCGTCCGGACAATCCCGCGCTCGCTGGAGATGTCGCCCCAGATTTCACCCACCACAAAGCAGCCGTCAGCGCTGTATTCTTTGTTGTTCGGCATCTGGATATTGCCCAGCAGGCGGATGGTGACGGGCTGGGTGTTCTGCTGGCCGGTAACACTGGCGTTGGCGTCGGCACCTTCAATCATGATGGCGTCGGAGAAGGAGCCTGACGGAATCCAGGGGAGTTTCGTTGGCTTTTTCTTCAGGCTTTCATAGCTGAACTTTGTTGTCGACAGGCCGCCTGTCATTCTCTGGCCGGAGCCGCCCGGGTAGAACGCTGCGCCCTGCCCCATATTCACACCAGTGGCGGCCGGTGTGCCTGCGGGGGTCACAGTGTATTCGGGAGGCCGGGCCTGACCGGCAGCAACGGGACCGGGGAGTGGTGTTCCGTTCTGACCTGCAGGTGGTGTCTGCTGGCCAGTGGTCTGGTTGCTGCCGGGGGCTTTCGTAAGCTGGTCATTCAGACGCTGAATTTCTTCGTCCTTTTTGGCCAGCTGTTGCTCGGTGGTGAGCTTGTTCTGCGCGAACTGCTGCGTGAGCGTAGCGAGCTTGTCTTCAAGCTCTGATGTTTTGGCCTGCTGCTGCTGCAGTGCGGCATCGTTAACCTGCTGGTTAAACGCTGCGGTAACCACGCCGGTCATATTTGGCGTTGCGACCGGGGCGGGTTGCTTCTGCTCCTGCTGATGCTGCCCGTACCAGATAACGCCGCCCGTTGCGGCCGCGCCGCCGACTATAACGGCAGCGAGAATGGCCAGCTGCTTACGGCGGGTTTTCAGGTTTTCATTCAGGTTCATGGGCGGGTGTCTCCGTCATCTGAAAACACAATCCAGGCATACCCCTCTCCGCCGGCGTAGAGCTGGTTCTGCGACAGCATTACGGCCCGGACGCCCTTGCGCCAGAAATCACGCTCTCGCAGGCTGCGGGTGATGCTGCCCGGGTTGCTCATCCGGAAGCGCACAATGCGCAGGTGGTTACCTACAAACTGGCGTTCCGGCGTCAGGCGTACATCACTGGCGGGTGTGTATGCCGGCATGCGGCTGACCGGGTACTCCTGGTAGTCGTCCGGCACCTGGCCATTGACTACAGCGCGGGACAATGCGACCAGAGTTTTTTCGTAGGTCTGCCCTTCTTCCCATGCCTTCGCGTCATCGTTCTTGCGAAGTGGTGGTGACATTGGGGTGAAGCGCAGTGTTTTGCCGTTACCCGGCTGGGGTCTGACGTTCAGGCTCAGGGATGAGCCGCGGTCAGTCTGGATAAACAGCGTGAAGTTCTGGCCTACGAGTGGAGACAGAATTAGCGCTCCGTCGTCGGTTGTGCTCTGGTCATAGGCACCGGTTGGTCCGCTGATGCTGGTTATGAGTTCTCCGTCAACAACAACCTTGCTCGGGTTTGTGTTGCTGAGTGTGACGTTAAAGGCGGCGTCGTTCTCAAACGGAATGGCTGCGGGTGCGGAAGCGGCCCGGAGGCCGCTTGTAAATAGTCCCGCTGCCAGAAACACAGCAGCAGCTGCCGGTGAAATGCGAAATTTCATGGGCAGTCCTGTCAGTTGGTGGAAGATACCGGCTGGAGTTCTTCAAAGCTGTGGAGGTTAATCACACCATTGTCATAACTCAGTTTAAGTCGGTAGGTTTTTTCCTGGTCTTTCAGTGGCGTGGTGATTGCGCCGTTGGTGGTGGATGGTTTCAGTATTCCGCTGTACTGCACGGTGTTATCGTCAATAACGCGAATTTCTTTCGTGTCGAATCGGGTGGTGATGCCCCCGTTCTTGATTCGCTCAGCTTCAATATCCAGGGCTTTCTTGAGTGCGTCCCGTTCGGCGGAGGGGACGAATCCAAGAACCATTTTCTGGTTAGTGTCGACGTTTTCCGGACTAACATTCAGCCGCCAGTAAATAAAGGAAGCGGCGAACTGTGTCAGGCCGGTGGCGTCGACACTTTTTGAATCTGATGCAAATGGGCGGTTAAACGTTAATGGCGTGGTGATGATTTTCTGGGTGGTGGCGAAATGCCATGCCAGCGAACCTGTTAATACGTTTCCCACGCCCATAATTAAAGTTAACGCTGAAAGACCAATAAACGCATAACTAAGTTGTTTATCGCGCTCTCCTTTAATTTTCAGTTTCATAAAAACTATGCCCTCCAGTGCCGGAAACTTGAATCAGGTATCTGGCGAAAGGTTGCTTTGAATAAAAGTGATGGCAGGTGCCAGTAGCAGAAATTAAATAACCAGTACGACCCCTGCCCTTTCTTCAGATATCTGACGAGAAACCAGAGCAGGCCCGCTATGATGGAGAGTTCAATAGACATATTATTGAGGATGCCCAGTATAGCCAGCGGGGCAACAATAATAATTTCATCTAATGGCAAACCAAAATAGCGGTCCTGCTGGTTCAGTGTTTCCGGGAAGTAGTATTTATCCTCTTCCCCGCTCATGGTTAGCTCGCAATCGCAAAACCAATGCGTGTTGCAATGATTACCAGCGGCACGCCCAGGAATGTGAGTGGGGAGCGGGTTTTCATATAAATGAAGACACCGAAAAGAATTTCCCCGAGGTAAAACCATTTAACGATTGATGAGCCAGAACCAAAGGTTGAATTAACCGTTGTGTTCTGTGATGCGAGAAGGTCAGTACCGGATGCGAATGCCGGGTGTGTGACCAGGAATGCAAAAAGAAATGCGCCAACAGTCTTTAAGTAAAATTTAGTCAGACGATTTTCACGAGCTTTGCGGAATAAAGACGCTACCGCCCATCCCTTACCGACGTTAAGGGCACTGCCTTTGGTTAACATGCTTGTTTTCTCCGAAGTAAACAAAAGTGAATCGCGTAAGTGCTTGTTTACGCGGGCGCAATTGTCCCATGACCCTAAAAAAAAAAAACTGTGACGCATGTCACATTTTTAGAAGGTATTCAGATTTATCCGAATATGTAAGTGAGTAGGCTTTGTTGACCAGTAAGTTCAGAAATGGCCTCAGGGATCTATAGCTATGAAAGTTAAAGAGAAAATGTGGGATGGTCGCGGCCGTCCACGGAAGTTCCAGCCAGGGGAGGCTGTGGAATGGAGGTTGCGGGCGCCAGATAATTTGCTCATGGAGCTGAGAATATGTGCCAGGGCGGGTAACAGGAGCGTGAATGAGGAAATTATTGCCAGGCTTTTGTTGTCTCTGAATTATCAGCCGGGTAAGCCTGTCATTAAAACTGCGGAGGGTGAGCGGCTTATTGCGCTGGCGGTCAGGTTTGAGGAATGGCTTGGGAAATTACTTGATGGTGAATCCGTTGAGGTTGTGAGTGAAATTAAGACCCCACACAAACAGGAGCAATTGTGGGTGTGGCGGGAAGGTGAAAGAATTTTGCTTCCGGGTAAAACTACCGGCTATAGCATGCGTATTCCTGAGAATCTTGCAGATGAAATCAGGGCGATGGCGAAGGTGCATAACCGCAGTCTGAATGACGAAATGCTCACCCGGTTGATGAATACTCTCGGTTATTTTACTGAAAGGTTGCTTGACCAGAACGAAGATGCGCAGGCGCTTAAAGTTCTTTGTATGGAGTTCGAGGTGTTTCTGAAGGAAAAAATAAGAGAGGTGGAGAAAAGTGACCTCCCGTGGGATGAAAATCCATCCCGGTGATCGATTCTGGCCGGAGTGTTCCGGCCAAAGAAGCTAGTTTACCCTGCCAGGAAGTGGTCTTTTTCGGCTTTATCTTCCGCATCGTTAATTGCACTGATATTGGTGTTTATGAGCTCTTCCAGTTTCACGCCAGAGTCGGGGCCTTTGAGTGTAACGAAGATGTCAGAGACAAGGGCGGTCAGAATCATAATACCTTCTCGTGACCCGGAGACTTTCTTTATAAGGTCGCGCCTGAAGCCATCCAGGTCAAATGAGCTTCCTTCTTCTTTCGATTTGTAAACCATAAGCCCAAGGCGTACTAATTCGTTGACTATCGATGAGTAGTTCATCTCAGAAGATGTGGCCCCTTTCTGTAGCTCTATTTCAAGAATATCATGTATTTCTCGGTCAATTTTGTCTTTAAAGTAAATGTTCTTTCTTGGCATAATAATTTCTCGATATACTAATGCAGTGCCTGGTGCGGCACTGCAATGGCGAACTTTAACAACTGTCAGTGGTGCAGTGTTCTGGTAACCAACTGATTTTATATATAATCCATCCCTAAATATGTGTGCTAATCAGGCACTATGGTGTGTGTGTATTAGGCACTATGCTGTGTGTGGTTCAGGCACTATCTACTTTTAAGTTACTCTATTAATTGAATACACACAATCCCCACACTTCAGAGTGCTGTATTAGCACACATTGCGGTGCCTGATTAAGCACTGCAATGTGTGTTAGTCCACACACCTTAAGCGCACATACTCAAAAATTACGAAATAATACACACATCATGCCACTGAATTTAAAGAAAAAATCTGCAAGACGAAGTCTTGCGTGGGGTGTGATGTTTTAAAGGGTTAGTAAAGAGCGGCGTGTTAATACCGTCTACTGCTCTGACATGTTTATTTCGGACAGGTGTTAAATCCCCTCAGGAGAGCGCTCACGCGCGTTTGTAGTGAATTAACTTGATTACGACGATCGAGCGGGGTATTTTTTAAAGCGCCTCTCCTGAGTTCGTGTATTTCGTTAAAAGGTCAAACCATGAAAATAACGTTACTGCCTGTGGCATTGCTAACCCTTTCACTCTCTGCCGGAGCTGCACCCCAGATGTGCTTTGATCAGGCCGGGAAAGATTATCAAATTGATCCGCTTCTACTTATGTCAATTTCGATTAAAGAGAGCAGGCTGAAAGCGGGTGCGATAAATGGATCAAACAGGAATGGAACAGAAGATGTCTGCGGGATGCAGGTGAACAGTTCCCATTACGGTAAACTTAAAAACTTTAATATCACCCGTGAGCGCCTGTTAAATGATCCATGTATCTGTGTCTATACGGGGGCATGGGTTCTGGCGCACAACTTCCGGTCATACGGAAAAAACTGGGACAGTGTGGGGATGTATAATACGGGGCCGAGCAAAAAACTCGTTGTACAGCGCAAGGCCTACGCACAGAAAATCAAAAATATATACCGTGTCTTGCTGGCCAGGAAAATGTTACTTTCTGAACGTCCCGCGTTAGCTGCAGGAAAAGAGCAGGTGGGTAAAATTGCGGAAACGGCTTCGTTAAACTGCGGACAGTAAAAAGCCGCTCTGTTGAGCGGCTTAATTTTCAGGCCTTCAGTTTTGCGAACTCCTCCGCCATTTTCCAGAGCACCTGATTTAATTTGATGTCGCCATCAATTCCGGTGACTTCCCGCGTTCTGGTCATCTTTCCCTTTTCCGTTCTGCCACGAATCCCACCACGGATCACATTTTCCTGCACGACATTAAACGTGGTCCATAAATCCTGACCTTTGTCGAGGACGCGGCGAGGGTTAATAATTTGCTCCGGCGTAATCGGCGCGGGTTTTCCGTCGTACTTAAGTTCCAGAGCGGTCGCACCAAAAAGGCGTTGTTCAGGCAATGTGAGCTGGATACTTTTCATGAGGTCAATATTTTCATCAACCGCGTCAAAAGTTTTCAGTACCGTATAAGCACCTTCAATTACCTGGCCGACAATATCCCCTTTGTGGGGCACGCGGATTTCCCCAAAATCCTTCCATGCAACCAGACCATTACTGCAAACCTGACGGAACATGCCAGGGATCATTTTATAGCTGCTTGAACCATCATGGCTATTAAGCAGAATAATTTCCGGTACTTCTTTACCGTTAATCTGGTCATGACGACGCAGGCGAAGCATATGCTTTGTAAAGTCGCGTTTATCCTGGTCACGTGTACGTGACTGCGTTGCATAATAAGGCTGAAAACCTTCTTCGCGTAAACGATCAAGAATATTAATGGTCGGGATATAGGTATAACGTTCAGAGCGTGAATCGTGTTTATCCCCGGAGAACGCGCTCGGCACAATGCGCTGTAATTCTTCATTCGTCAGCGGGCGGTCTTTACGGATAGAGGTTGGCATACGATAGCGGCTTGCGAAACTGACCATTTTTGTTTACTCCTGATTATTTAGTTAGAAATGATGAAATAACGCGATGAAAATTATCCAGCGGCATTGCAGCTGCTACCGGGCGACCATCTACAACCCAGACAGAGATATAATCCGGGCATTCGTCATTAATTAACGTCAGCTCGGTGGCATTCTCTGGCGGCGTAAAAATTGCCGGTTGTGGCTCCCCTTCCGATGCTGCCAGGACCCAGCAAAACAGATCCGTGAACTGGGACGTGGTGAGGTTTGAATCACATCTTCCGGTAGATTCTTGAGCGGCGGTTTTGACGTTGACGTTTCGTGTGTGCATCCTGGTTTTCTCCTGTGGTGATGGCTGGCCATCTCCCTGGTGAGTTCTCTCGCGGCAAAGGGCAAAGGAGCAACGGCGGGGCGGCAGGAGAAGGGCGGAGACTAAAGTTTTTGCGGCACGCAAAAAGTTTTGGCGGAGTGCATTTCACCCTTCGGATGACGACACGACGGTGCTACGACAAGCCCTCCGCGTGAGGACGCACGGGGGATGGCCTCACCGGGCGAACAGGATGCACACACCCGACACGGCGGAACGGCGTGGCGACCTTAAAGCGACGGCTCCGCCGGCGCGGTCAGGGCAGCCCGGCCTCCGGCCGGTGCAAGCCAGGGGTTGACCTCAGCCATCAGACCCTAGCGTCAGCCCGAAACCCGGAGGGGTTCGGCGGAGCCTGGCGGGTGCGAAGCGGCCGCCCTGGCGGAGTGGGGCTCGACGACCGGACAGCAGCGCTGGCCGGGAGCCGAAGGGGGCCATCGCCCTGCCCTGCTTTCGGGTTATGGCCATAACAAAGCTGCAGCTGAGAAAGTTAACCAGCAGGACGCCGGTTCTGAAGGCAGGTACGGAGAGAAGTACGGTAGCGGGGAATGGCAGGAGCGCCGGAGGCGCTTTTGCCCTCCCCGTTTCCCCGAAGGGGAAGCGTTTTTTTGCGGTTGCCCTGATGGCATCCACCAGGGCACAGACTCCCGATCAAACTGGTTCTTCGCTGTCACCTCCGTTTTCCTGCTCATAATGCATCATGGCCATATTCAGCAGGGCTTTAAATCCATCGATACCTGTCCCGTCAGGATCGCACTGTTCGCACAGGTGCAGAAGATTGGCCAGAAAATCAGTGATGACGGTTTGCACGCTCTCGCTTTCCCTGTTCAGCCCGGTTTTTCGGGCAAACTGCCAGAGCACATCTGCAGCCAGTGCAGCGTGATCGTCGTTGTTGCGGATTTTTAGCGGTTCAGGCTGGCCGTTGAGGCGTTCTGCCATGGTCTCCAGCACGGTCGCCGGAACAGCGTTCAGTGTGTTGCTTGTCATTTTTATCTCCCTGCGGCAGGTCTGCCCTGCCGCTCTGTCAGTCAGGCGGCCACGGTGGCCAGAAATTTTTTCATTGCATCCAGACGACTGCGAAATGCCAGACGTCCCTGCCAGTCATTGAAGTAATACACGGGGGTATAACGCACACGGCTCGCTTTCAGGGTCAGCGTGTTGCCTGTCACGACTTTCGCGGGAATACCCAGCAGCGCCAGCTGGATAAAGGCCATATCAGCCACCATGGGATCGATATCGGTACAGGTGGCATACAGCTGTTCTGACGGGTTATATCCCGCTTCAGCCATCCAGAATGCAAAGGCGATGACCATTCCGGCGCTGCCGCAGGCTGGCTCATCGAGCGTCAACCATCCCTCACGCTTTATCGTCTCCTGAGCGCCGGGCATGAGTATTCCGGCCATCAGACGGGAGATACAGGACGGTGAAAAATACTGACCCATTTCATCCGCACCCAGCTCCTGCTCCATGTACAGGGCGCCGAGAAAATCATGAATGTCACCCGCCAGCCCCTCCACCAACAGGCTGAACAGCTGTTTCATGCCGTCTAAATCGTCCGGCTGATACCGCCCGCAGATGCGACGGCTGTTTTCAATATTCTCCGGCAAACGTATACGCGCCATATCCAGCTCACTGGCAGCCAGGGCGATAAAGTCGCGGAACACTTCCGAACGGCGCATATTTTTCGCCGTCTGACGGAAGACGCTGGCGAACTGTTTACGCGCCTCAGCTGGCGACAGCATCCGGACAGGCGCGGAAGCCCGCGGCTGCGGATCGGCCAGGTCTGCCAGGAACAGGGATTCAAAACTCAGTTGTGACATGGTTTCTCCTTACCGGCCGCCCGCAGGCGGCCGTCTCCTGTTAAGCCAGTCCAAGCGCCGGGTAGACGCTGACAGCCAGACCACAGTCAGCATCGGCGGCGTAGCCTGTTTCGGCATTTACCACGGACAGGAACGGCTGCCACTGTGAGAAGCGCAGCGCGGGTACGCGGGCGCGTCTTCCGGCACGGAGGGCATTTACAAATGCCTTCGCCTGTGCGACAGTTTGCGGGTCAAGATTCACGATTAATCTCCTTACATTGGTTGTGATTGCCGGTTCGCCGTTACAGCGGCTACCCGGCGTTGAGAAAGCAGGGGCAACCCTGCTTTTTTAATGCGCTGAATTCAGCGGCGCATCGAGACAGAAACGGGCGATCACGTCGCCAATCAGCTCCCGGTGATGGCGGGTGTGCAGGTCATGGCACTCAAAAAAACGCGCACCGTACCGGACAAAAATTGCGGTCACATCCCCGCCCGTAAACTCCATCGATTTGAACGACTCCCCGCCGTACCCTCTGCACCAGTCCACTGGCGGCAGCGTTTCCATCTGGTCGATGTACCGGGCCTCGGTGATTTCCACCCAGGGACGGCGATAGCCGTCATTCTGCTTTTCCTGTACCTGCGTTGCGGGGATCAGCTCCGCATCCGGATAGAGACGGCGCAGGGATTTTCCCCCCATCTTTCTGGAAGATTCTTGAGCGGCGGTTTTGACGTTGACGTTTTGTGTGTGCATCCTGGTTTTCTCCTGTGGTGATGGTTGTCCATCTCCCTGGTGAGTTCTCTCGCGGCAAAGGGCAAAGGAGCGACGGCGGGGCGGCAGGAGAAGGGCGCAGACAAAAGTTTTTGCGGCACGCAAAAAGTTTTGGCGGAGTGCATTTCACCCTTCGGATGACGACACGACGGTGCTACGACCAGCCCTCCGCGTGAGGACGCACGGGGGTGGCCTCACCGGGGGAACAGGATGCACGCACCCGACACGGCGGAACGGCGTGGCGGCCTTAAAGCGACGGCATCAGCCGGCGCGGTGAAGGCGTTCCGGACGGCACGGCCGGAGAAGCCGCGGCCCTTGACCCTAGCCATCAGACCCTAGCCGTATGGCCCGAAACCCGGAGGGGTTCGGCGGAGCCTGGCGGGTGCGCAGCGGCCGCACTGGCGGAGTGGGGCTCGACGACCGGACAGCAGCGCTGGCCGGGAGCCGAAGGGGGCCATCGCCCTGCCCTGCTTTCGGGGTATGGCCATGCAGCTGCAGCTGACAAAGTTAACCGGCAGGACACCGGATATGACGCCCGGGATAAAGAACATCGGGCACACCAGGCTGAAGCCAGATATGAGCAGGTAGCTCACGGAGTTTCGAATTCAACAAAATCAGGCAGGAAAGGCAGGAGGGAGGATCAGGCGGAGGGAGCAGAGGGGCAGCGCCGGAGGCGCGTCCCCCTTCCCCCGTTCCCCGCAGGGGAACAGCCCTTCCCGCAGGTTCAGGCGTGCGGTCGCGTCGGGAAGGAAAAAGGGGCTGACGGCGAACCGGCAACCCCTTCATAAAGGCGCTTCAGGCATATCAGAGCAACTCAGCTCCTGAAAAGGCGGGGTTTCCCCCGCCTCCAGGTTGCTACTTACCGTTGGATTCGTAAGCCAGGCTTGCCGCGACCTCCCTGTCCCCGTCCTTTAGCCGGAGTTCGCATAAGCGGTTCCGGGTCAGGCATGTGAATATTAAGAGCGTTATACACACGATTAATACGCACCAGATAAGGGCGTTTCGCGGCAGTTTCATGGTTTACTCCTCCTTGCAAATTGCACGGTAAGAGGCCATACTGTTGTTGTTGAGACATACAGGGGGCCTCGTGGGTTAATGAAAATTAACTACGGGGCTTTCTGCTTTCTGCCACACAACACGACAACAAACCACCTTCACGTCATGAGGCAAAAAGCCTCAAGCGCCATCGCCATTATATCCCGTTGTCGATCATCTGCCCAGGAATAACAGTCCGGAAACTGTATATATCCTCATAACTTCTGGTACGACCCCTCCCCCTGCTGATTTTGCAACTTATTCGGAACCTGCCAGCGTTCAGCGACACGAACATGCTCAGGTGTTTCCCGGACAATAAACGGAATTTCGTACATCACTGCATACAGCTGCTCACTGCTGATGCGAAGCCAGTCAAGTTCCTTCAGCGATGCGAATCGCGACTGCCAGCGCCAGAACGGTACGGCAAGCTCTGCCGCGTCAAACTCGTCGCTCCACCGGGTGTACCAGGTACAGACGGTTTCCGGTGACTGAAAATTCAGGTCGATTTTCGCCTGCTCCAGCAGGTTCTGGCGTAGTTTCCAGCGCTGTTCGTACTCACGGGACTGGCGGCGAAGCTGACGCGTAGTCTTAATGCCGGACCTGTGCAGCCGTCGCCCCGTGCGGGTGTGCATGACTTCAGGAAACAGTTCGGCCTGTACGTCAATCGTGAGCGGCAGCGGGCAGGTTTCGCCACTGGTGGCAATCATCGTGTTAAGCGCCTCCTCGACCTGTTTCAGGTTCGAATGACGGTTATCTGGCACCCAGTGCAGGCCAGGTATTTTATTAACCACCGTGGCGTTGAGGCGTCCGCTGCCCGTGAGAAGGCGAAGAAAGGTACGCACATACGGCATGGCGGGCAGCCGTGCACCGCGTTCGCGGGCAGACTCAACATGGCTGATAGCCTGTATTGCAGCCTGACGGGCTGGCTTCAGGGAAACGAGCGCGTGTGAGGACGGGATCATGCTGTCACCTCCCCGCTCATCAGGTTCGCCACGGTGCTGGCAGTGCAGTTAAAGCGGCGCATACCTGCCAGCTGCGCGATCAGCTGGTTTATCCGGTCAGGCTGGAGCGTGTCGCTCTGGTAAAGGGTACGCACCACTTCCCCGCCGGAGGAGAGCAGCACCAGAAGCCAGTAAGGCGAGACTTCGCCGGGGCTGCAGACGCACAGATGCCAGTCATCACTGCCGTCCGCGCTGAAGCGGCACTGGACGGGGAAGAAGCCGCCGAACTCGCTGCGGTATTCGGCGCAGACGCGCCATCCTTCAGGTGTCGACAGGAGACCGGTCACGGCATCGCTGAGGGCGCGGCGCGCGTCCTCGCCCTGCTGACGGATAAACTCCAGGTCGGAGGCGGTCAGGGTGTTGATTCGGTTCAGGTCATATTGCATGGTCATGTCTGTTCCCGCCGCCCGAAGGCGGCGGCCTCCGGTATTAAGCAGCGTGGTCAGTGGTATCAGCGTCAGATTCAGTGGCTTCTTCAGCCTCAGCGGCTGGCGCAGGGCGCACCATCCAGTCAGGCAGCCAGCCCTGAGCATTCAGATCCTGTTCGGCGGCCTTCGCCGCATCGCGGCGCCTGAGCTTCACAACTTCACCTGCACGGGCACTGAGTCCGGCTTCTTCATAGGCTTTGCCAATCTGGGCGATGGTGAGCTTTCCGAAGTAGCTCTCTGCATCAGGCTGCCACCATTTGCGCAGGTCAAAGTCCAGCGCCGCTTCCAGCCCGTCCAGTTCGCTTTTCTGCGTATGGTTATACATACGTTCCTGAATACCGTTGATACCGTGCGCCGCACAGAATCCCAGCAGGGTGTTCACCTGCTCTGCTGACCATGACAGCAGCCAGGTAAAATCAAGATGCCAGTTTTCGGGCAGCGTTGCCTGAAGCGCTTTTTTCTGTGCCCTGAGCGCCGTCAGCGCCTTCCCTTCTTCACCGGATGGAGCCAGTGATGCAAGGTGATACTGATTCGAGGACACGGAGGCTTTCAGCGGTTCATTGCGCTTGCCGTAGGTGCGATCAAAGAGCGCAAGACACAGCGTCCACGTCAGGAGCGCCACCGATACATCGGGGCGACCCGCCAGTTCCGCCTGAACGGCAAGAGTGCGCTCCGCAGACATGGCCTTAACCAGCGTTGCCGGATAGGCGTCAGCGGGAATGTCAGGCGTGGTGTGTCTGATCACATTGCTTTCACGCTCCTGACGCGCCTGTTCTTCAGCTGCCCGGTCTTCGTCGGTCAGCCTGCGGATACCAGGCTGAACCCGAAAATTGTTACCGTCCCATGACACCCAGATACCGTGCACGGCGCGAAATTCCGGCGTGGCTTCGCGATACTCTGCCTCGCAGTAAATGTCATCGATCTGCTGCTGAAGCTCGTAGTCGTCATCGTAGGTTTCAGTAGCTTCCCTTTGTTCTTCCAGCTCACTGACGCGCTTCTGTTCTTCTTCCGTCAGGACAGCTTTCGGCATGGCAAAACGGTACAGTTCACCGTCCTCACCGCTGGCGCGCAGTTCCGTCATACGGAACTCAGCCCATCCCCAGCCCTGCTCCTGCTTAACGCGGGCGGCGAGCACGGTGAGCTTGCCAGCCAGCAGGGATTTCACCAGCGCCGCATCGGCAAAGGTGCTGTCCCTGTCGCTGAACAGGTCGGCGGTCAGCGTACCGCCAGCGGCGGTATAGGCTTCCTCGCCCACATACTCAAACATCGGGTGACTGATGGCCATCTTGTCATCAGTCACCATTTTGCGCAGAGTCTGTACGGCTGGATCGCGCCACTGTTCAACAGCCTCTTTCCAGACCTGCTCCTGACGCTCATGGGTATCAGCAAGTGTCAGGACTTCACACTGTTCAAGGGAGATTTCATCCCGCGCCAGCGCATCCAGCAGAGAGGGGGCAAGATTCGCCAGTTTCAGGCAGCGCTGAACGTGGCGCGGGTGATAGCCCATCAGTGCGCCGATCTGAGAGGCCGTTTTACCTTCCTGCTGAAGGGTACGAAAACCGATAATCTGCTCGGCGGGATGCATGTTTTTACGTCGACCGTTCTCGATCATCGAGGCCGCCACCGCCATCTCCACGGGCAGGACTTTTACCGGAACAAACGGCGTGTCTGCATCGAGCACACCGCGCATCACCAGAATGCCTGTGCCTCTGCGACGACCTTCCCCGCCGACAATGCCGATCGTACCGTCCGGCAGTTCTGCACCGATCAGGTTCTGGAGGATGCCCATTGCCTGAATGCTGTCTGCCATCTCTTCCACTTCCTGATCGGTATGCGGAATGATGCGCGTGTTTAAGTCAGTGCGTGACAGGCGGGAGTACGGGAAGATTTGCACGGGCGTATCAGCGAGCAGCTGAACGAGCTTCTGCTCGGTAGACTGCGCGATTTTCTCCGCAGTCTTTTTCGCAGAGGTGGATTTCGCAGGTTTTTTTGCCGTAGTATTGGTGGCGGTCATGATTTTTACTCCTGTGTTTAAGTGATGGTCCGCCGTGGCCGGAGTGCGATCCGGTCACGGCACCTGGTTAACCGGTAATGCGTTTCGGGTGTGCTGCCAGTGCTGCAAAGGACGGATAGCCGTCGAGTACCTGCATCATGACTTTTGCCCCTTCCAGCATCGCTTTATCCGTTTCGCTGGCGCAGTTTTCACATACGTTGATCGTTGCCAGAATCCCCGATTTCACATCTGAAAAGCGCTCATACATGCGGTTGCTGAACAGGACGCGTTCGCTCCCTGCCATCACCTGCCAGTTGTTGCAGTCATTGAAACGGGTGTCCACGTTGTCAAACTCGACCACGTGGGTGTCGCTGGCCTGAATGCGCAGCAGCTTCACGATTTCATTGCTCTGCCCGACCTTACGGGTCGCCGGACGGGAATTAAGGTTCTGCATGTTTCCTCCTTCTCTGGGTTAAGGCCGTACATCCGGCCTCCGGTTAAAGCTGCACGTATTGCAGGTTGCGTTTCAGTTCAACGAGAAAATCCGGTTCAAATGACCAGGCGCGCCAGTTAAGCGTTCCGTTGGTGCGGATCTCCACCTGCACGTCGCCGTAGCGGGTCACGTCTGACAGGGTGACGGTGACACCCGCTTTCAGTGCAGTGGCCTGAGCCACCCACTCACGTGCGACAGAAACAGGGTTTTGCTCTTCCCCCATCTTCCTGGAAGATTCCTGAGCGGCGGTTTTGACGTTGACGTTTCGTGTGTGCATCCTGGTTTTCTCCTGTGGTGATGGTTGTCCATCTCCCTGGTGAGTTCTCTCGCGGCAAAGGGCAAAGGAGCAACGGCGGGACGGCAGGAGAAGGGCGCAGACGAAAGTTTTTGCGGCTCGCAAAAAGTTTTGGCGGCGTGCATTTCACCCTTCGGATGACGACCCGACGGTGCTACGACCAGCCCTCCGCGTGAGGACGCACGGGGGATGGCCTCACCGGGGGAACAGGATGCACGCACCCGACACGGCGGAACGGCGTGGCGCCATTAAAGCGACGGCTTCAGCCGGCGCGGTGAAGGCGTTCCGGACGGCACGGCCGGAGAAGCCGCAGCCTTTGACCTTCGCCATCAGACCCTAGCGTCAGCCCGAAACCCGGAGGGGTTCGGCGGAGCCCGGCGGGTGCGTCAGCAGCCGACCTGGCGGAGTGGGGCTCGACGACCGGACCGCCACGCGGGCCGGGAGCCGAAGGGGGCCAGAAGAAGGATTCAGGTGTTTTCAGAGGATTTGCTGATCGGGTTTCAGAGCTGACGACCACGCCACGCCACGCCACGCCACGCCACGCCACGCCACGCCACGCCACGCCACGCCACGCAGGACCGTATCCGTGACAATTTGCCGTAAAAATGCCATTCCTCTGCATTTCTCCTGACTTACATCAGGGCGGGAGGGGGCAGCGCCGCAGGCGCTGGCCTTACCGCCCGTCAGCCCGAAGGGATGACAGGGTTTTCGCGCGCGAACAGGCGGTGCCTATGCCCCGCCCGGATTATTTACTGTCCGTCGCCCTGACCGCCCTGGAGAATGAAGTGGCCGCAAAGATAGACCGCGCAGTGGCGGGTTGCGGATTCGCAGATCTCATCCAGCACTTTCGCTGTGGTTACGGGGCTGAGTCCTGATTCGCGACGTCGCTCGTTGATGAGCGTTTTATACTGGCGCAGGATGCTGCGGGTTTCCGGTGACAGTTGCATGTTTTTATCCTTTAATCGGGCGGCATCGCCGCCCGTGGTCAGTCAGTCAAGGGCACGCCAGATGGTGGCGCTTTCCGGATGGGTATCAGCAAATGCCATAAGCTGCTCATAACGGCGGTAGAAGTGGCGGCACAGCTCCTCATGGTCATGGTTACTGTGATGCCAGCTCCGGTGATTCAGTACCAGCGCCGTGAGGATGATCCCCGCCACTTCCCCGCTGACAGTCTGCTCAAACCAGTTTTCCCGATTGCACAGGGTCAGGCTCTCCACGTCAGGCGCCATATATCCGCCGCCTTCCGGCAGCCGGTAAAACTGCCAGAATCCCCCCTGATACTCAGGGCAATAACGCTGGGCGTAGGCGTACACGGATGCCTCGGACGTCATAAAATCGCCGCCAAACAAATCAGGCAGGAAAGTCAGGCGCTGCGCACCCTCAAGACGAACAGCATCACAGGTCACGGTCTGGTTCATAGATCCTCCACGGTTAAAATATTCTCGGTTCCGGCATCGCCGTGACGACACGACAGACCGGCGAAAAGCGGAGGACACAGGGGCGACGCCGCAAGCCGCAGCGCAAAGCCTTCACGGGCTGAATGCACCGTGAAGGGTGCGAACGGGTGAGGACGGAGGCGTCAGCGAACCCTTGTGGCCGATGCGGCCGGGCTACAGTGAAGTCACGGCGCATGCCGTCACCGCACGGAGCTTCAGGGGAGTTTCATTGTCCCGACGTGGCCCGGAGGGCGGCGGCGGATAAAAGCGGAAGATACTGACATCCTTTTCGCAGTGGATGGCCACCGGTTGCCGGGGCGTTACCCCGGCGTTCTCTCAGGCGGCCAGCGCCTCCTGTAGGGCGCGAACGTTATTCAGCTCCTTTCTGACGGATTCCGGCTCCTGCCGCCCGGCTTCCCAGGCTATACCGATCCGGTTTTCCAGCTCGCATTCATAGTTACGCAGGACGCGGGACAGGAGTACCGCCGGAACACTCACCTGACAGTTTGCCGCTTCGCGCTGGCGGGTCAGAAGCTCGCTGACGGTCTGATTATTTACCCCCTCCTGGCGGTATTGCGTCATTTTCATTTCACCGAGCGCCTTCATCACCTTCCGGATTTCAGCCCCGTCAGGTTCTGGCTGGGCTTCACGGCAGGCCACGCTAACCCCCTCCTCCGTCCAGACCAGCAGGACCAGGAGTTCGTCAGACGTGAACATGTTTTCAAGATCTTCACAAAGTTCTTCGCGGGTTCCGTACATTGTTTTTTCTCTCTTGTAAGGGATTACAGGCCGGGCCTCAGCCCGGCAGGGTCAGTCAGTCCTGAAAGGTCTCGTCCAGCACCAGGGCTTCGCGGTAGGCTTCCAGAAGCAGGGTGTTGATCCGGCGCAGGGTCTGCGCTGCCATACGTTCAGTAAGCGTTGCCGCGTCGTGCCGGTGCTGCGATTCGAGGCGGTTCAGAAGCATCCGCACATCACACATGGCATTGCTGACCGCGGCCACGTCCGCGCGCAGGTGTTCAAGGCCCGGGTAATTCATGCTGCCTCCGGATAGTCAGGGTAAAACGCGCCGTCATTGGCCGCCGGCATCCTTTTCGCCCGTTCAACCTGTGCCAGACGTCGGACGCCGGCGGCGTGGTACTGCTCAAGCATCTCGATCCCGATATAGCGGCGGCTGGCTTCGGCGGCGGCCACGCAGGTGGAGCCGCTGCCGGCGAACGGGTCAAGGACAATGGCCCCCGGACGCGTGAGCGATTCGATCAGCGGTCGCAGGCTCTGCACCGGCTTTTCCGTCGGATGGTGTCGGTTGCCCGTGTATTTCCAGGGGATCACGTCCGGGATGGGACGGTCCGGGGTTTGCGGCCTCCCCTTCGCCAGCAGGTAAGCGCTCTCGTGCGTGTAACCCACGAACGTCGATTTTGAGGCGTAGCTCTTGGCAAAGACGATATGGCCAACCACCCGGAAGCCGGCCGCTTTCCACGCATTCAGAAACAGATCCGCGCGATTCCAGGCATAGAAGCTCACCATAAGGCTGTCGTTTTTCAGCACGCGGTACATTTCATGACATGCGGGCTGGAGCCATTCGGAAGAGTTGTCCCCGGCCAGGGTGCGGCCGGTACGGTCTTTATAGCCAACCAGATACGGCGGATCGGTAAGAATAAAATCAACGGCACGCGCCGGAAAACGGGACATCACCTGCACGCAGTCACCCAGAATAAAACGGGACATAGACACACTCCTCTCTGATATGCGGCACCCTGTTGCGCCGTGCCGCCACAAAAACCCGGCGGAAAGCGGAGGGCGCAGGGGCGACGCCGCAAGCCGCAGCGCAAGCCTTTCACGGGCTGAATGCACCGTGAAAGGTGCGAACGGGTGAGGACGGAGACAACGTGAACCCTTGCGACCGCAGCGGCCGGGTTAGCGTGAAGGCACGGCGTTGAACACGCCGCCGGCTGGCGGCAATAAGGCGGAGGGAACCGACATCCTTAACGAATTGCATGGCTTCAGGACACCCCCTCCCCGGATGGTGTCCTTTTTTTCAGCGCCCCTTCACGTAGTCGATAGCGAACTGCAGCGTGTCCCAGTTAAAACCGATGCCTGCATCGTGGCTGTGGTCGCAGATACGCATGGCTTCTGCAATTTCCTCCTCTGTCAGACTGCCATCGAGCGACAGGAAATCATCTTCCAGCCAGAACGTCCCCAGACACAGTGCATCCGGTGGGTACTGCTTCAGCCTGGCGATGAGCCCTGCCACCGTCACATCATCACGACATGCCGCACGCGACGGCAGAACGCGATCGGCGATATCGTTCCAGCACCAGTCTTCCTCTTCCGGTACGGGTTCATGCAGGGTCTGTAATTCCACCCCCGGCAGCAGGGAGAGCTGCTCCAGAATCTCCCCCAGAGACAGCCGCTCTCCGCTGGCATCTTCACTCCCCAGGTAATGGTGGTTGATGTACACGGCAAACTCGCCGTTATCGAGTTCAATACAGGTCAGTCTGAACATGGTTGTGTCCTCAGCATCCGGCACCCTGTTGCGCCGTGCCGCCACAAAAACCCGGCGGAAAGCGGAGGGCGCAGGGGCGACGCCGCAAGCCGCAGCGCAAGCCTTTCACGGGCTGAATGCACCGTGAAAGGTGCGAACGGGTGAGGACGGAGACAACGTGAACCCTTGCGACCATAGCGGCCGGGTTAGCCTGAAGGCACGGCGTTGAACACGCCGCCGCTGGCGGCAATAAGGCGAAGGGAACCGAGTTCCTTTTTATTCAGGAGGAGGCAGAGGTTGAAACGAGGTAATGTCTGACGGCAGGTACAAGATATCAGCCTGCCGTTTTTAGTTCTGAAGTGAACGGGGCCGGATTTAATGATATTCTGGAGCCGCACCAATACGGCGCAGCGCCTCCTCTACTTCACGCACTCCAAAAATATCTTCCAGAGGAGCCTCCTTTCCCGTCAGGGAACAGACCGTTAAGGTCGAGTTCTTTGCAGTTACACGCTGTCGATAAAGCGCCTGCAGAGCCACAACGACCAGCGTGCGCTCATCACCAGTCAGTTCTTCAAGCTGCATACGGTTTTCCTTCAGGTTAATGTTCATATTCATCCCCGCCCCTTTGGTTTTTTGTCGTCAAACGCCAGGAGAACCCCGAGACCAATCAGCGAGGCGTAGCAGACCTGCATCATGATTGTCACCGGCAGGGATATGTTATCAGCCAGTACGCCAGGAATCACAACGGCGACACCAGCCAG
Organism: Enterobacter sp. RHBSTW-00593; assembly: GCF_013784105.1. Taxonomy (NCBI): domain Bacteria; kingdom Pseudomonadati; phylum Pseudomonadota; class Gammaproteobacteria; order Enterobacterales; family Enterobacteriaceae; genus Enterobacter; species Enterobacter sp. RHBSTW-00593. Next base: position 39,698 of record NZ_CP056394.1, on the reverse strand, counting down.
TATCATTCCCCTGCCGGTCTTTTTGACCAGTTCCGGCCACTGAGATTCAGGCACGTTCCGGGCGCGCAGAAAGTTATGAATGCACTGCTCTGCCTTCTGTTTAATCACTGACATGTTTTAGTCTCCGAATGCCCGTCGCATATTTTTCTTTATCCTGGTCGCGTCACCGGATACCGGTGCGGCAGGCTCTGCTGGTTTCTTCGGTACTGCAGCCTTACTCACGCCAGCCGTACCGGCCATCTGCTGAACCAGAACCTGCAGCTCGCTGACCGTGCCGGGCGGTACCGGCATGCTGGCCAGCAGACGCGGCAGCTCCGGCGCGGTCGTATGCAGGGCCAGACCGGTGATAATCAGGTTTCTCAGCAGCTCTCCCCGCAGGCGGGATGACACGCCCGTCAGCACACGCTCAACCCGTTCACTGCTCCGGTCATCCTGAAGCGTCAGGGTGTAACGCCGGCGCTGGTATTCCGTCTCCGGTGACATGGCCAGAGCCGCCACGCCACCATCAGGCTCATCTGGAAGTCCTGAGAGTGAAGACCAGGTTCCGGATACCAGAGCCATCACGGCGCAAAGCCGGATGGCGCTCAGATGCCCGTCAAAGAACACCGGGATCAGCGCCGGTAAACGGGCATCCGTCTGGTACATCACCGCCCCGGCGGTGGCGGCGGTCCGGATGAAGTCACCGCGCAGGGGCTGTGAGATGGTGCTGATGGTCGCCATCGCCGCGATGTCGGTGCGATCGTCGCTGTGCAGATAGAAAGAATACTGGCCGTCCGGCACGTTTAGTCCTCTTTATTGTAAAGGGCAATCTCTCTGGCCAGCGCCAGCTGCGGATCGCCTATAACCTCAATACGGTCAGGAGCCAGAGGCCAGGCCTGACGGATAGCCTCTTCAATGAGGGATGCCCCTCCCCCGACCAGGAATACCCGGTTAACGTTCCTGAAGGCCGTCAGCTCACTGGTGACACGCGCACCCAGGGAAGTGATTGCCTCTGTAATTTTGTTCAGAACATCGTCGATTTTTCCGGCATCGTTGATCACACGCTGCAGATACTGACGATCATTGCGGTTGCGGATGACCGTGTCAGCAATAAGCGCGCTGGTTTCGCTGTCTGCAGCCCGCAGCGCGCCTGCAGCTGCGCGGGTGACCTGCGACACGCCGACAGACGGATTGCCGTGTACCGCACTGATATCGTCAAACTGTCCGACAATCACGCCGGCATCGAGCGTGGTTCCGCCGAGATCGATAATCAGGGTGGTCTCTGCGGGTCCGGGCTTCAGCTCCGCGAGACGGGAGAACGCCGCCGGCAGTGATTCCGGCATCACCTTCACGTCCGTTACGGTAAATGCCCTGCCCTTATTCAGAACCAGCTCACGCATCAGGTTTTCCCGTTTGCGTCGGATGTTCTCCTCGTTCCGCTGGCAGTCCCCGTCATAATACTCGCTCAGGGGCAGCGTCACGGTCAGGCTCACCGGCTGCGGCTCAAGCACGCTGTTCAGAAGCGCATGATGCACGGCCAGCAGGTTGAGATCACCATACTGATACTCCACGTTTGTTGTCGGGATGGCATCCCGGCTGACGCTGTCCCAGGTGTATTTCAGCGTGCCCACCTGATAGTTGAACGTTGCAGCACTGAACTCCGCCACTTTCCAGCCATGCCGGAAGGAGTTAGCAGAAACCCGGGTCTGCAGCTCGTTTCCTTCAAACCATGCCAGCTTAACATTAGTTGAACCATCATCGCAGTAAATATTCATCATTATGCTCCGTCAATTAAACTCAATTTGATACACATTATAAGAGCAAAATGGAAAAATAAAAGCCTTATTTCTCATTATGAGTAACACTAAAGAATCAAAATGATATTTACGAACATTTTGAGTAGCTTAGGTTACTCACTCTGTTCATGGCGCAGGCAATCTGGATTATCCTCACGCCGTTAAATATACTGTATAGATAACCAGTATATTTAGACGTCAGGAGGAAAGATGAAACTGCAGCTTTTCAGCACCGGGAAAGAACTCCCGCCACAGGCCCATCCGTTGTTTGCAGACCTTGCCAGCTGCGGTTTTCCCAGCCCTGCAGCTGATTATGTCGAGGCCGATCTGGATCTCCATGATTACTGCATACGGCATCCGAGCGCGACTTACTACCTTCGCGCCAGCGGAGACAGCATGGCCGACGGCAGCCTGTACAATGGCGATCTGCTGGTTGTGGACTGTGCCGAGAAGCCCCGGCATGGCGATATTGTTGTGGCCAGCGTGCAGGGGGAGTTTACGGTCAAACGGCTGCTGCTGACGCCACGACTGACGCTGCAGCCCATGAACGCCGCCTGGTCGCCGATTTATCCCGACCCGGACGATCTGGATATCTTTGGTGTCGTCACGCACATCATCCACCGCCCGAGGGAGATGTACTGATGTTTGCCCTGGCCGATGTGAACAGCTTTTATGCCAGCTGCGAACGTGTTTTCCGCCCGGATTTGAAAGGAAAGCCAATCGTCGTCCTGAGCAACAACGACGGAAATGTGATCGCGCGCAGCGCCGAGGCAAAGCCCTGGATCAAAATGGGCACCCCGTGGTTCCAGATAAAAAATGAGCCCTTCCCGGAACAAATATATAGTTTTTCAAGCAATTATGAGCTTTACGCTTCGATGTCGGCGCGCGTGATGAGCTGTCTGGAGGAGCTGACTCCCAGGGTGGAACAGTATTCGATTGACGAGATGTTCCTCGACCTGACCGGCGTGGAGCACTGCATGGCTCTGGAGGACTTCGGCCGGCAGCTGCGCCAGCACGTATATGACTGTACCCGACTGACCATCGGAGTGGGGGCTGCGCCTACAAAAACCCTTGCAAAATCAGCCCAGTGGGCCTCAAAGGAGTGGAAACAGTTTCGTGGTGTGCTCGCCCTGACCCGGGGGAATCCTCAGCGAACGCGGAAACTGCTTTCACTGCAGCCGGTCGAAGAGATCTGGGGCGTGGGAAACCGTATTGCACGCAAGCTCAATGTACTGGGCATTAAGACCGCGCTCGATCTGGCCCTGACGAACCCGGCCTTCATCCGGAAAAATTTCTCCGTCGTTCTCGAGCGAACAGTGCGCGAACTGAACGGGGAAAGCTGCATGTCGCTTGAAGAAGCCCCGCCAACAAAGCAGCAGATCGTGTGCAGCCGTAGCTTCGGCGAGAAGGTCACTGAATACGATTCGCTCCGCCAGGCTGTCTGTCAGTACGCAGAGCGGGCCTCAGAAAAGCTGCGTAAAGAGCGCCAGTATTGCCGGCATATTTCCGTTTTCATCAAAACGTCTCCGTTCGCCGTTAAAGAGCCTTACTATGGCAACGTGGCTACCGAGAAACTGCTTACCCCCACTCAGGACACCCGGGACATCATTGCAGCCGCTACAACGGCTCTGGAGCGTATCTGGAAGGATGGCCACCGATATGCCAAAGCCGGTGTGATGCTGAATGATTTCACCGGCTCCGGTGTTTCGCAGCTGCAGCTGTTCGACGAACGTCCGCCACGTCCTCACAGCGCGGAGCTGATGAAGGTTCTTGATGGCATTAATCATTCCGGTCTGGGACAGGTCTGGTTTGCCGGACGAGGGATTGCGCCCGCATGGCAAATGAAACGCGACATGCTCTCCCCTGCGTACACCACCCGCTGGAAAGATATCCCCATAGCGAGGATCTGTTAAATTTCGCTTTTCAGAGAGAGCCAGTAGTGCTCGCCGCAGCCGAACGACAGGGCGAAGCCCGCGAGTGAGCGAGGAAGCACCAGGGAACTGCACGGACAAATTCTGCTTACGCTCGAAGCCTAATATTTAGCCCGTTCCGGTTTATCCACTTATCCACGGCCATATTTTTATAAGATCTTTTTAAAGGGTTGTTAGGTTTACCTTTTTAGAGCACCTCTCAGCCTTTTATTCATGCGGGTTTGAGAAGGATCTATGTGACAATTTGCCCTTTCAGGGTGACAAATCACCCTCAAAACCCCTGTTTATCTGTGACAGATTGCCCTTAACCCTGTGACAAATTGCCCTCAGACACTGCGGCAATTCACAAAGTTATCCCTATCTGTTGACTCTTTTTTATTTAGTGTGACAATCTAAAATCCTGTCACACTTTACACGGACCTGTCATGACGGAAGTTGCGGTTATTAACCATAAAAAACGCAAGAATAGCCCGCGTATTGTCCAGTCAAACGAACTGACTGAAGCGGCATACAGTCTATCTCGCGATCAAAAGCGTATGCTTTATCTCTTTGTGGACCAGATCAGAAAATCTGACGGTACGCTGCAGGAGCATGACGGGATTTGTGAAATTCAGGTCGCCAAATATGCAGAAACCTTCGGTCTGACCTCCGCCGAGGCCAGTAAAGATATTCGTCAGGCACTGAAAGGATTCGCGGGTAAAGAAGTGGTCTTTTATCGCCCTGAAGAGGATGCAGGTGAAGAAAAGGGATATGAATCTTTTCCCTGGTTCATCAAACGTGCGCATAGTCCCTCCAGAGGACTTTACAGCGTACATATCAATCCTTACTTAATCCCTTTCTTCATCGGGCTTCAGAACCGTTTTACACAGTTCCGACTAAGTGAAACGAAAGAGATTACTAATCCTTATGCCATGCGTCTTTACGAGTCACTCTGTCAGTACCGTAAACCGGATGGTTCTGGCGTTGTATCGCTCAAAATCGAATGGATCATGGAGCGCTACCAGCTCCCTCAGAGCTATCAGCGTATGCCAGACTTCCGCCGTCGCTTCCTGCAGGCTAGCGTCGATGAGATCAACAGTCGAACGCCAATGCGTCTGTCTTATATTGAGAAAAAGAAAGGCCGACAGACAACACATATAGTCTTTTCTTTCAGTGATATAACCTCTATTCAATCTGCGTAATTTTGAGGGTTATCTGTCACAGTTAAGAGAGCGGTATGTCACACCTGGATTAAAGATCTCAGGGTGATTTGTCACAGAACAGACCACCTTCCTTTGTCCACGCTGGTTTTTAGGTACTAAATTGTGACAATTTTGCGCTTTAAAAACACGTAATGAGGGCAATTTGTCACAGTTACCTCAATGCAGCTTGTCACATATCCCCTCAGATCTGAGTGTAGTTTGTCACACTAAAGATAATCCTCTCCACTTCAGGCTGAGGGTTAATTGTCACTGTTTGAATTCAACGCTGCTACCTGTAACTACCGGTGCATTTTCCCTGCACTAAAAATGTGTTTGAGCAGGAAGCTGTTAAATGTCCTGTCTGAAGGCTCTGGCCAACTCGGAGGATCTGTTAATAGAACCCCCTCCTGCTCCATCCAGCTATGTGTATGTAGTTTACGTTCAACATATTCCTCGGATTCAGAGCCCATTGTTTCAATGATGAAAGTGGTAACGGTGTTTTCTTTGCTCGGTACCACATTCAGTATGAAATCAGGATGAATGACCTCTTCCACCCCATTCTTAATGCTTTTCGACGTGAATAGTGGCTTGCTGAGGCTGATCGCATCCGGATGATTTGCCTGACGGCCTGCATAGCTGCTGGCGTTTATTATTACCTTAAGGGTGTCGCGCTCTTTATTGCTATCCACAGGCACCGGATTATCAAGCGTATACGCGGCATGCGCATAGCCCTCATGACAGTAAACCTTGCCATCCCTACCTCTGCGGTATTCGAGGATTGCCCAGTAAGGGGCCCGACTGCCAGCGTTGTAGGTGTTTTCACCATTGATGCTTACCCGGGCTTCAGGCCTATGGACAAAATTATTACCCCGAACGTTAAAGATTACTTCTTCCCGATTAGCATCGGTAGCAATACCAATGATATACACGCAGGCCTCCTTATCACTGCTATCAGTCTCCTGCGAAACTTCCAGCTGGGTCAGCATGTCGTTAATCCGTTCGGGGGACAGCCAGGGCGCGCAACTGAAAAGCATATTCAGCAGTGTTCCATTGCGCATTGTATGTTCGTCCAGAACTTCTTTTATTCTGTTGATCGAACCGACTAGCCCCGGGGTTTGATATTCAGGTACCAGTTCAAGTTGGTTCAGGCCGGCTGCCTGAATGAGGGTCAGAAGTTTTCGGCCCAGAGCCGGAATGGGTTTAAGAGTTTTGCGTCGACGCTTACTGGACACCACCGGCCCTTCCACAGAGGAGATTCTGGTTTCTTTCTTCTTGTCAGGTAACCAGTCGTTTCCACCTACGGGGTTTAGTGGGCTGGTTTTTCCTTCCGTGACAGTGTTATCAGCATCCTTACTTTTCTTTAGCCTGAACAAAGGGCATTGTTCATCATGCAGTCTTGTCGTCTTGACGTGGCGTAACCTGGCAACATTAACCTCACAGTTAAACGGACCTTCGGTGTTCGGATCATGTTCGACACAATCACACTTTAGCCACAACTTACGGCGGTCCATTTCTTCAAGCACAGAGTTTGCTATACGTAAATCGGCTTGCGCTGGCTTACGACCGTTGCTGAAGACATGCAGCAATGCTTCTCTTTCAGCCAAGCTTAGTTTACGTACAAAACCTCCTCGTGGATCTGTTTTCCATACCAGCTCCATACGGACTCCTTTCATTTATATAGCTGCAAGATAGCAGCGAGATGGCTGCAATATAGAATCATTAAAAATATAGCTGCAAGATTGCATTTATCTTGCAGCTATCTATCAATATCCCTGCTGTTTTTTGTATGCGGCAATCGCATTTTCCAATACTTCAACTAGCCTGAGATCTTCACGTTCTGCTATGTCTCTAATCTCATTATCAAGTTCAGGAGTGATGCGTGTCGCAAATGCTAATGTCCGGTTTGTCTTTCTTGCTGACCGACCATCTCGCCGGGTGTAAGCCAGATTATTAGGTCTATCAACTTCCTGTTCAGGCTTAGATTCAGACACTGAGTCTGATACATGTTGAAGCTCAGCTGGCGCTATTTCGGGTGCATTTAAACTGGTAGCAACCTCATCTGGCCCAGGGGGAGTACCCAGCCCTCCGCGAGCTCGTTTAGCTTTAAGTTTCGATGCATCAGCCATTACTCATCTCCAATCTTATCTATGAGCGCCTGGATAAGTTCGTCAGCTCTCTCATTTAAACCTTTGTATCGTGTTTCCGTTACCGCAAGGCCAGAGTTCATAGCCTTTCTGTAAGCTGGTTTCTCAAAGAGGCAACCTGCTAATGTTTCATACCCTGCTTCGCTGATATACGCACGGGCATCCAGTTCCTCGGCTTCAGTCCCTACCCGGCTTAAAGCAAAAACCAGTTTGGAACGTGGAATTCCTTCTTTGACCAGTGCATTGAAAACCTTAATCGCAGGGATCAGGTCATCAAGGGATGCTCCTGTTGGTTGAACGATAAGATCAGCAACCTTAGCTATTTCGGAAGTACCTTTGCTTGCACGCGCAGGGCCATCAAGAATCAGGAGATCAAAATCACCTGCAGATTCTATCGCTTCCTTTGCTGTAGCAAAAACTTCGACTGAAGCAACAGCCGGTAGTCCAGCTGACAGACGCCTACGATGCCAGTCAGCACTCGTAGCCTGTTCTAAGTCGAGATCACCTAATTTTGTTTTGATGCCACAGGCAGAAGCTTCGCGCGCTAAAGCTCTTGCTTTGGTGCTTTTACCAACACCACCTTTCTGCGAAATAAAACCAACTATCCAGGCCATTTAGCCCCCTTTCTTGCTGCAATCTTGCAGCTAGCTGTATATTGGTAATGTAGTCGCTACTACTAAGTTAAGCAGCAATCTAGCTGCAAGATATCAGCCCCCATTACGAATTGCAAGATGTCTGCAATCTAACAGCAATCTAGCTGCAAGATTGTATGTTGATTGTTAGGTTGCATAGTATAAACACATAAGGAATCCCTGATGAGCTAGAGATTTCGTATTAGCTGCAATCTTGCAGCTAGCCGACTTTGGTATTGTATTTGCTGTCTCTAAATCAAACTACAATCTAGCTGCAAGATATCAGCTATCTTTGTATCTTGTGATATGTCTGCAGTCTAACAGCAAGATTTAATCTTGAAGGTAAAGATACAGAGTTTAAACACATCAGGAATCCCTGATGTGTTGAAGGTTTTTTGATTAGCTGCAATCTAGCAGCAAGATTAAATGCTGATATTACGATGAGCTATGCTTGATCATCGTTACAGCGTCTGCTTCGGACATATGAAATTGAACCCTATGACGCGCAGCGACATCGAGTGCAAACACCTTCGTGTACACCTCCGTCGAGCTGATGCTCTTATGTCCCATTAAACTCTGCAGCACCTTCAGCGGTATGCCTGCGTACAGCATGTGCATCGCGTAGGAATGGCGGAATGTATGGGGCGTTACCGGTACCGAGAACGTCACCCCGTCGGCCGCCGCGGCTTCCACCGCTTCGCTGATCCAGGTGCGGACAGTCCGGTCGGTAATCTCCCAGATGCGCGCTTTCTCGGTTCTGCCGCTGCGCTTGTTACGTCGTTCAAGAGGTATTTTCAGCGTGGCCACCATCATCTCCAGCTGACCGACATAGTTAGCATCGGAAAGCGGAACCAGCCGGTGAGCCTGACTGCCTGCAGGTGAGCGGCCGGCCGTTCGGGCCGCTTTCTCAGCCCGCTGCTTGAGTGTGGCCAGCTGCACGAACGGGTAGGGTGGCGCCAGGGAAAAATCACTCCGGGTCAGCGCCAGCGCCTCGTTAATGCGCGCGCCGGTGTTCCAGAGGGTTGCCAGCAACATCTTGCGGTGGAGATCGGGGACATAGTGGAGCAGGGCACTCACTTCCGGTGCCAGCAGATATTTCGGCAGTTCGTCCTGAACGAGCGCCATCTGGCGCAGTGCCAGTGCGGCAGGGTAGTCGATGGCCACCGGCAGCTGCGTGGCCGAAAAAGAAACGCCCTGGCCTGGAATTGCCGGCATCATTGTTTATTGTCCCCGGTGGACAGGTATTGCACTGTTAGTCGTGCCAGTGCTTTCTGCGCGTAATCCTCGCCCGGGAGCACACTGATTTCTCCCCGGCGTTCCATCCCGGCGCCGATGGCGCTGAGGGTCGTCGCTAACGGCAGCAGCCGGCGCAGCTGCAGGGCCTGCCCGCATGCGGAACGGATGCGATCGGCAAAATCATCCTCATCGCGGGAATATGTTCCGGGCGCCGGCCGTTCCCTGCCGTCCTTTTCTGACTGCAACTGCTGACACAGTTTCAGAAGGCTAATAATGTCATCGGCGGCTTCGTTTGCATGCGGACCGTTGAGATAATTGGGTTTCACTGGTGATCCTTTCTCATCAGGGGACAGGTAGCTCTGTATCTTCCGCTGGCGTTGCACATGCCGGCGCCACAGCGCGCGCCGGTTGCGCCACAGGATGGATCCGATCCGCCTGCACAGTTCCCCTTCGCGCGGGGGAGGAAGATCGCAGATCCGGCGAAGACGCCAGGCTGTCAGCAGCACTTTCAGCCCCAGACGGGCATACTGATACCGGGCGGATTCCGCGACGTCAGGTGGTGATTCGTACCGGAATACGCTTTCAATAACGTACCGGGCCTCCCTGTTCAGCGCCGGCAGGTTACGGAGACGAAAAAGCAGCCCGGGAGGAAGCGAACGCCAGTCTCCCTCGACTCCTTCCAGACTCAGGAGAGGCAGCGCCTTAACCGACCAGTTTTTTTTCACTGGCTCCGCATCGCAGGCCACATCACTGCACTGATCGGCAAAGTGCTCCAGCAGGCAGATCAGTTCCGTGCTGATAAAGAGGCGCTCGCGGACCAGTTTCTCTTCTGCCGCTCTTTCCTCACGCTTGCGGGTGAAGTAATGCGTCAGCGCTACACCGCCAAAAGCAGCTCCAACCGACGTAACAGCCGTGATAATTTGTGGTGCCAGGCCAATACTGTCCTTCACCACCTTCACGCCTTCGGTCGCAATAAACCAGTCAGCCATATTTGTTCCCTTACTGAAAAATCCCGCCGGTCATACTGACGCAGCGCCTCCACGGAACGGCTCAAAGGCAAGCAGGGCATCCGTCCTGGAGAGCAGCTCGATACAGTCCCCGCACTGCGGGTCGATCTGTTCGTCAGTGGCCTCGTTATACCGCATGCGCAGCCGCCATCCCTTCATCGGTGGCGCGTTCTGTATGGCCAGCACCATCCCCTCCGGCGACAGCAGTTCGCGGAGGGTGTAGCAGGCGCCGATCCGGGTCGAGTCCCGCAGCCACATCACGGGGTACTCACTGACCAGCTGGTCGTAAACGCATTCCGGCGTATGGAAGTAATTTCCGTCCGCCCTGCAAAAATCGCACATAATCCTTCCTCTACTGAGAAATCCCGCCTCCCATTATTTACACGTTCCTTCAATGAGAATGTAGGCCCCCTTAAAATAGTCATCTATCTGACAGGATTGCCAGGGCGGAGCACAGTGCTGGGACAGCGGTTTTTTGTAGTCACCAACAAGCTGCCATGAGTCCGAGTTTTCCATTTGTTCTGCAACAATGCTTCCGTTACGTTTCAGGATTTTTGGTGATTTCCAGTAATGTTTGGCGTTAATCACATCATCTACCGTTGCATCTGTCATTCCTGAATAGAGCCACAGCTCTTGATGGCCATATACATCCTCAAGCTCCCGGACCACATCGTAAAATGATCTAAATGTTGGTTTCCCCATACCTCGCCTCAAAAATAGTATCTGGTTCAATAGTCACTCAGAGTAATTATGACGTGCAGCACGATCAGCTGGGCACAACCCTGCGTCTGTCACCCTGATTATTTTCCCCTGCCGTCATCATATGCAGGCTTATAATAATCAGCCATATAACCACGCAGTTAAATTACCGGATGGTCGTTGCGGTATGATCCGACTTTTCCGTTATTTCACTATTTCCGGAAGTGTACCACGGTCAGGGAATAACCACACCGCCCTTTTCCTATGGTGAGCGGGCGGTCGCGGGGCAGGGGATAAACACTATATATAGAAGAAAACGCAGCTGACGGCGTGGCACATGTTGTGTTTCTGCGCCGCTGCGCCCCGTAGGGAACTGAGAAGATCCGGAACTGCTGATTTTCGGATCTCAGTGGAAAAAAAAGAGCTTTGGATATGTATCACATATCCATATGCCCGGCATCTGCATAGGCATGACATACGCATATCCTCACCATCTGCATATGCCGCATCTATACATATGCTGAGCATCTGCCTATACTGAGCATATGCACACACCCGGTGCAATTAACAACATTCCGGATATGCATCACATGTCCGCACTTACCCGGGAGAGAATCATGAGAACCGTATCCATTTTTAAAAACGGCAACAACCGCGCCATCCGCCTTCCCCGCGATCTGGATTTTGAGGGGGTGAGCGAGCTGGAGATCGTCCGGGAAGGGGACAGCATCATCCTGCGTCCCGTCCGGCCGACCTGGGGCTCGTTCGCGCAGATGGGAAAAGCAGACCCGGAGTTTATGGCGGAGCGCGAGGACGTTGTCAGCGACGAAGGACGGGTTAACCTGTGAACAGGATCTATATGCTCGACACGAACATCTGCTCGTTCATCATGCGCGAGCAGCCGGAAGCGGTGCTGAAGCGCCTGGAGCAGGCGGTGCTGCGCGGCCACCGTATCGTGGTCTCGGCCATCACCTGGGCCGAGCTGTCACAGGCAGCGAAGGAGTCCGGTCCCGGCACGCAGAATCTGGCTGACGCCTTCGCCGCCCGCCTCGATGCCATCCTGCCCTGGGATCGCGCCGCGGTGGATGCGACCACGGAAATTAAGGTCGCGCTGCGCCTCGCCGGCACGCCGATAGGCCCGAACGACACGGCGATCGCCGGGCACGCCATCGCCGCCGGTGCCGTGCTGGTGACGAATAATGTGCGGGAGTTTGAGCGGGTGCCGGGCCTGGTGCCGGAAGACTGGGTGAAATAAGTTTCGGGCTTTTTGAATACCCGCATACTTCCGGCACGTTACTTCAGCGTGCCGGGCGTTATTCTTGAGGGAGGCGGAATTTTACTTCACAGAGAACTACTCTGCCCGGGATCTGTATCTGCCCGCTGATTATGCCCGAGCTGTGGAAGCCGTACTGACAGACATGGAACAGCCTGTGACGCGCAGCCTGCCTACAATTGGCCCGGCCATTATCTGCACCGTAATGTGCTTCGGCACCCGCGGTCTGAGGGCCTCGCTGGACCATAGCTGCCGGCTGAATTGCTTCCCCTTTCCATCTCCACCTACATCCGGGGCGCGCTGATATCCGGACCAGACGACAACGCGGCTCCCGGGTATGTCAGCGCCGGCGGCGCTGTACAGGTGACGAATTATACGCGCAAGAGTGAGTGGATACCCGACCTGATGCCTGAAGACCACGAATAAAAGTATGATGTAGCGAATTTTTTAAATTTTCGCAGAGAGGTATATTACTGTTTAAGGCAGAACATTTATTCTTTTTGTCCCGGAATAACGCCTGAATCGGGTATAAGATACGAAGGTAGTTTCATTAAAAGATGGCAGTTTAAAACCTCATCTGTACTCCTGCAGCTCATGACGATGACCTGATTAACATATGGCGCTTTTGTTAAATACAGGAAATCATGTTCGATGCAGCTGGTTCCCTTTTCCCGCAGATAAGCCATGATTTTTGTCAGATCCACCTTATGGTTCCCACGATCAATATAAACAGGGCAATTATTTACTCTGCCTACAATTTTTTGTTCGACAGTAAATTCTGTATCTTTGCCGGAAGGCAGGAGCCACACAAGTGAGACGCACAACAGAGCCAACAAAGCGACTGTCATCAATACGGGCCAGTACCGCCGGGTGCACTCAGATAAAAGCCCCCTGGGTGGAAGACTTTGGGTATGAATTTCTGAAAAATTATCATTAAGCCTGTCAGAACCTTCCGGACCGGCTATATCAGCCTCTCTGCTCTGAAAAGGATTCGTCAGAGTCTGGTCATCCCGTGCATCATCTTCTTCACTCAGTTCAACCTTTCCGAAAAAACTGAAACCTGACTTCGGATGTGTTTTGATTGTTACAGCTATGAGGCCTGCTGTTTTCAGGGCCTTTCTCAGCAGGGAAACGTTCTGATAAAGCGTGTTAGGGGTGACTTTTTGTCCATAATTTTCCCACACCTCTTTATAGATATCCTCCTGAGAAACTATCGATCCGGCCTTGCTCAGCAACAAAAATAAAATTCGACTGACAGGAACGTGGAGTACAACGTCCCGGCCCCTTGCCCCCAGCGGCGTAAGCTTATTATCTTCAGGCGAAAAGATTACACGATCGTGTAAGATGAATTTTTTCATTTATTTCAATGACCTAAACATAATAAAAGGTTCGATTGTTCTTTTCTGTGTACCAGTATAATGCATCCACGGAAAAGATCTTAATTATAAAAAACATTTAATATCATATAGTTAAGTGAAGTTATGATTTCCACTGCGATTTGCAGAAGGTTTTAGCGGTCATAAATAATAAAAAATCATAACAAATTGATTTATAAGTACTAACAGTGACGTCACTTCAGAGGAGGTTAATTGAGTGTGATACATCATTAATGATCAGTAGTATGTTTGTAAGTTGGGTGAAATCTGGAGAATTTAATCTCTGATGGTCATTTGTTAAGAGGGGCTTTCGTACGCTAAGAAGTTTTTAAAACTATATTTATGATAAGTAACAGCTTATGTCGCCATAAAAACAAAGCTCTGCTTATAATGCAAATAAACTACAAATGACTACTTTTTTAAAAGGTAGCCATGATAAAACTTAACCCCCAGAAAAATTCAAAAGCCAGTATGATTCACCAGTTACATGGTGTCACATAGGTAATAATGTTGCAAAATGGTTGTTAACCATCTCAAAACTACATTTATATTAACATTGCTGAACGTTGAATTAAATCTATAATTGTTATGAATGAAACTTCTTGCCGGGGGCAGCATAATTCCTTAATCGAAGAGAATTAGAATGGAACGTAACTTATATGGATTTCTTATTGATGAGAGAATTTTATTCGACGTTCGTAGCAAGCGAATCGTCTACTATTGTTTCGATGAGTGTGATAAGCCTGTGATTTTCAAAGCCGCATCCCTGAATGAAACCCAGGCCAGGCTTTTCAGCTATTTGATGATGCACAGCCAGAAGGATCTGATAGAGAAATCTGAAATCCTGCAGCATGTCTGGGATTCGTACGGCCTGTCATCATCCAATCAAAGGCTCTGGCAGTCAATTAATGTCATCAGGAAAAAGTTGTCATATTTTGGACTGCATGATGATTTTATAAAAAATGTTCATGGAACAGGATACTGTGTTGATAAAGATAAGGTATCGCTTCTGTTAGTTCACTAGCCTGAGTGTATTAATTTAACAATGTAAGCTCAAAAATAACTGTATTGTCATTACATCCATCAGTTCAATTATGAGTCTGGCCAGTGATTGATCGGTTTTTGATATAACAACGCCAGGGTAAATTCATGCCTGTCCAGCCAGATAGTATAGCGCTGTGATTTTAATATTGAATTAATTGCAGTTTTATCTGGCCGGACAGGAAATGAAGCACTACAACCGCAATGACTCAGGGATATGAACAGTTTGTACGTGAGAGATTCAGATACTTGTTTTTAAACGTTATTACCGGCAGAGCATAGCCCCCCATCGTAACAGCTATTATTCCGCGTGCAATTTGACCAAAAGGATTGAGTTAATTAAATGATGTATTTATTCACTGATAATTTTTATCTTCGAACAGGCATTGAACATGCCATGCTCCCTACAGTAATAGAGTGCCTTGATGCTGTAAGCTTTATTTCTAAAATCACCAGCCCAACAACAGATGTGTTTCTTGTTGATGATAATATAATACATCGTGAGATTTTCAGCGTTCACCTTAGCATTGCTCATAACACCAGATTCATTTTTATAAACACAAACAGAAATATCAGTCCTGATTTCCTCAGGGCTAATCTCGGACATGTTTTTGTTAACAAAAAAACCACTCCCGGGGAATTAAGTCAAACTTTAGATGATATCCTCGTTAAAAATGACTGGTTAATCAATATCAGAGACTACAGAAAACTTACTCCTACAGAAAAACGGGTGCTATCAGGCACCATTAACGGAAAGAACATAAAAGAAATTGCCATGACAACGGGTCTTAATAATAAGACCATCTATGCACATCGTAAGAGAGTATGTCTGAAAATGGGGGTTAACCGTATTCAGGATATGCTCCCGTTCCCGGGCTTGCTGCTGATTGCTCTGTCAGTCAGGGAACAGGAGGAAGTACATCACGAGGTCTGAAATGTCAGAGCTTCGCTCAGTAACAGGTCAGCCGGGAAGGAATATACAACCTGCATGAATCTTTAAAAGTCTTTAAACGGACTGTTTCACCATGCACAAAGAATGGCTCAATGATATTCCTCACGCAATCCTTCTTACCCGGCAGCTTTAGCCTCATGAAAAAATACCCGGTAAGTTCATCACAGCCCGGGTATTTGTTTTGTCAGAGAAGTAAATTTACACTGTTGTTCTTTCTGCCGGTTGCATTACCATTGGTTCAGTTAAAAGTAACCAGCATTTCAGCCTGAGCGCTGACGGGTCCGGCCGGTTTAGACCCTGAACCTGAGCACATCCGCCAGGTGACCTGGTTGGTCAGGGTCTTACTACCCTCAGCTGAAGTTATGCTTCCTATTTTTACCGGAGTATTGTCAAAACGTAACCCTGTCGTTGCGTTACACGCACCACTCCCTGTGACGCCTTTATCAATCTCTCCGGTCAGATAAATAGCGCCGCCCTGAGCAAATGCAAGACGAGTTGACTGTCCATTATAATTGCCTGTCAGCGCCCGGAACTGGAGGTTGATATTAGCATTGATCCTGTCTGTTTGCTGTCCGCAGGTAGTCACTAAGGGCACCGATTTTATCGCCATCTGTGCATCGGGAGGATCATAACGGTTAACATTGCCGAAACTGACAGCTGTCGGGGTATTGACAGTACATTCCAGTGTGGAAATCCGCAGGGTTATATTCGAAGGCAGAATTGAAGTACTTCTGTCGCCTGACGATGATAGAGAAAAACTGCCAAAATACATGGGGGCAATTATAGCTTCTCCGGCTTGCTGAGTCCCGTCCGCCACCAGTACCCAGGTACCGCTTAACGATGCCGTGCGAGTAGCCGAAATATTATAAAACTGGGCGTTAACCCCCATCGCGGGTGGCAGGCACCAGGACTTTTCTGGTGGCGAGTTAACGCCGTTGCCAGTACTGACCCTTCCCTCGGTTTTTGGTAGCCCAATGGTTCCGGTCAATGTTTCTGTGGTGCCATTATATCGTACATAGGTAGCCGACCCGGTTGCGCGCGGGACGAGCCCGATTCCGGGTACACCTCCAAGAGGTAAGGCCCTGAACCCCGCAATGTCAGTCAAATTGGTACTTGCCATGCATACTGATGAGCTATTGGAAATAGCCAGAAGTCCGTAGATGGGATTTAACTGAGCGCTAACCATCGGGCCCGATAGTGTTTTATTGTACGGCATCCCTTCCCATAATATTCCGGTTCCTTTTCCGATAGTGATGGTTTCCGCCTGCAACGGTGCTGTCTGGGTCAATAAGAGCACCATGCTCATGGTGCTGCCGGACACAATATTAGTTAATTTTTTTTTCATACTTTTATTCCTCGCAGCGCACGGTCAGCATGCGCACCGGATTATTTGCTGATACCCTGGCGCTGGCCAGATTGAATGTCGCCCGGCACTGTTGCTCGGCACCACGTCCCCACACCGCGGTTAATTTACCCTGTTCCTGTAGCCCGCTCAGGTACACCTGTCCGCCATCACCCACAATAGCGCTGTTGCTTTCATTCTCATCCCCGTCAGGTGTGACAAGCGTACCAAAAGGTACCGGCTGACCCGCTCTGGTCAGGGTAAGTAACGCCTGATACCCGGTACGGGTTTTAAAGGTTGCCGCCACCACAGCCCCCTTGGTCGGGTAAACATTGCTGCTGCTTTGTGGCAGATCCACATCTTCCGGCAGGGTTGACGGGTTCAGGCTGACGGTGTTGTTCTCGTAAGGTGAAAGATAAGGCACCACCGCATATCCCCGGCTGTCAGTACGAATACCGCCCTGCATTACACTCGTCCCCGCAGCACCAGGGGCCTTAACGAGAGCCACCGACGTCCCCAGAGGCTGACTGAGGGTTAAGCCATCGGGATGTATCACCAGGCCGCCATTACCGCTCATGTTAAGTGTGCTGTAGCGGCTACTGTGGGCGTAACCCATGCTGGCCATTCCCTTACTCCCCTGCCATCCCAGATTCAGGGAGCTGCTGTCGTTTCCGCTCTGACTGTCATTACTCCATCCCTGCATCACACTGTATGACAGACGGTCTTCGGCAGCCGAACCGCTGATACCGGCTCGCTGCTGCACACGCCCCTGGCTGTCATGTGTCATCTGGTAACTGGCATAGCTGCGGTTAAGGGCTGCCGATGAACTGAACAGGCTGAACGGTACCTGCATGGTGAATACCAGCTGTCGATCCTGCGGCCAGTCTCCGCCCGACTTTATGCGGTCAATGCTGTATGCCAGACCGAAGTTCATCCCCCACCAGTTACCGTTGTAGCCCGCAGACAAGGTGTTATTGTCCGGCTGATTACCCCAGTAATCACTGCGTATCCCCGAGAGGTATACTGACCCCAGTTCATTGAGTTGCTGAGTGAGTCGCACCTGGATATCCGAACGCTGCCTGGCCAGAGCCCAGGGGACCTGTCCCTCCGAGAGCTGGTAGCCGCTGTTATTGAAGTCGGCAAAGCTGTAATAATGTCTCGTTGAATAGCGGTACGCCATTAAGTCCACGGAGGTACCGGTGCTGAGTAGACTCTTGGCGTAGCGAACCCGGTACGAACTGCCGCGCTGCGTTTCGCTGTTCATCCGGGCCGATGAGACGGTCACGTCTGCAGATAATGCCCCGAAATTTCCCAGCGATATTCCGTTACCCGCCACCAGGGAAGCATACCGCTCAGCGATCAGTGCACCGCCGTACAACGTAATATCACCGGGAAGGCCGTACATCAGCGTTGCCAGCGTAAAAGGCGCCTCCCTTGACGCAACGGTAATACCGCCATTGTAACGGCCTGCTGTCAGCTCATACTTCATCCCTCCTGGACGCAGCATCAGCGGCAGAGCCGAAAATGCCTGTGTCCAGGTACGTATGCTTCCGTCGGCTTCAGCAACGGTCACTGTCAGATCCCCGCCCTGGCCGGTCTGGTAAAGGTCGCTGATGCGGAAAGGCCCCGGGGCGACATAAGTCTGATAAACCACATTGCCGTTCTGGCTGACGGTAACCCGCGCGTTACTCTGCGCAATGCCGCTGATAACCGGCGCAAAGCCCCGCTGGCTGACCGGCAGCATCTCCTCGCTGGTGCTGAGCCTGACACCCCGGAAAGGGATGGTGTCGAAGACGTCATTGCCGGTGTTGTTCTCCCCGACCACAATGTCAGAGCGCCAGGCCTGAATATCGCGTTGCAGGTAAGTGTTGGAGAACTGTGTTTGCTGTTCGCGCTGCGTCCCGTAATTCCCGCTTCGGCTGTCATTACGCATATAGTTCATATCGCTGCGCAGGCGCCATGCCTGCCAGTTCAGCCCGCCGTGCAGCCCCACAAACAGGTTCGTCTGTTCGCTGGCAGGCTGGCCTGACTGGCCCTCCTGGCGGTTGCGTCCACCGTTGACGGTATAATTCAGTAAAAAGGCCGGAATACCCTGATCCCATAAAGCAGGATCGACCTGGTTGCTGGTATCCGGTTTCATCGCCACCTGCGGGATGCTTAATTCCAGACGCAGTTGTCTGAAATCAAAATGAACACGGGCATCCGGGATCAGTGAGCTCAGTTCACTGACCGGTTGATTCTCCGGCATCCCCGCAAAAGCCGGTAATGCAGTGGTATTTACCCCTGTTTCGTTCAGAAATGCAGGCGTCAGCTCTGGACTGACCTGCCCCTTTTCATCCGGCGTAAAGGTGACGTTGTGCTGCCCGTAATCATTGCCGTTAACCTGTACCGTTACCAGGTAGGTACCCGCCGGGATCTGCCCGGAATTTTCAAATGCGCTGAGATCGGTGACCGCGCTCTGTCCGCTGCCTAACGACAGCAGGGCCGGATCAAAGTAATCACGCCCCCAGGCGGTGGAAACAGACAGGCTGCACATGAGAAGTGAGTAATGTGCTGCTGCAACTGGATGTAATTTCATGTATTTATAATCCACAGAGATAAAGCACCTTCCTGCAGCGAGTCAGGAAGGAAAAATAAATTAACCCTGCCGGGAAACAGGCGTGTCCCAGCCATCCTCATCAATCAGTTGCCATGTGATCCCGCCGGCAGCACCGGCAGGCACAGGGTAGCTCTGCTGACCGAATGGCGGCACCATCAGACGCAGCGATGATTTATCCAGGGCTTTGTTACCCACCGACAGACGTGAAAACGTGAGCCAGTAGGGTGTCGGATTGATCGCCGTCAGCTGGTCGCCTGTCCGTTTAAAGGACAGCCTGGGTGCCATATCTGCGACAGCGCGTTTTGCCAGACTTTCCGGGCGGTAGAACAGCTTCATGTTGCTGACGACCGTCATCACCATCAGTTCCCCGCCCGGTTGCTGGGCGGGCAACGCTTTCATCGAGATAAAAAATACCGACTCCCGGTCAGCGGGCAGCTGGACGTCATTACGACGAATACGCAGCGTCAGTTCTCCACCCGACTCAAGACGCGCCAGCGGGGGGGTGACAATAAACGGCATCGCCGGCGTGCCCTGCCAGTCCATATTCACGCCGCCGCTGGACGGTTCTACGGGACGCACCGTAGACTGAATAAGGTAAGGTGCCTGGCTTTTGTTATAGGCGGTAAGCGTTACGCCCTGTTTCTCACTCTCCGGGTAAATAACCCGAAGTACGTAAAAAGAGATCCCCGGAGTGGAAACCCGGGCCTGTGCCGGACTGACACCGCCAGCCAGCAACAGAGTCAGGAGCATGTAAATCAGGTGCTTCATGGTGAGGTTTCTCCGGCGACTGAACTCTTTTGCTCGCAACGGGGCGAAAGGCCGCCGTGGTCGGTAATCGTCTGCCAGACTATATTCCTGAACGGCCCGTCAACAGCCAGACTGAAACTGCTTTCAGGTGCGACCATCACCGGCTGCTGGTCCAGCGGAACAGAACGCCCGTTAATGCTGAGCGCGCCAAGCGTATGGTAATAGGCCCCGGGATTCGCGATCCGTAAACCCTGCGCATCCTTACTGAATGTAAGACTGCAGGCATCTGCTTCCGGGAGTCCCTGGGGGCGATAAAACAGCTTCAGCAAAAAGCGGACACCAACCGACACCCGGTCGTCCGACATCACGGGTTCCGTGCGGGCCGGAATAGCAGAGACTGAAAGATAAAACAGGGATTCCCGATCTGCAGGCAGAGCAGAGTTCTGCGGCAGGATGCGCAGGATCTGACTACTTTTCCCTTTCAGTGAAAAAAGTGGCGGAGTCGTAATAAAAGGCGCAGCTGCGGTATCTTCAGGACCTTTCTGGACACGAGACTGTATGAGATAGGCACTCTGGCCACTGTTACTCAGGGTAATAGTCTGCGCCTTATCTGAAGAAGAAAAAATAACGCGCGTCTGCCCCAGTCGAATTCCACCGTCTCCGGCATGCGAAGAGAGGCAAATAAACAACAAAGTGAATGCAAGTCTGTTAAATCGCGTTTTCATTACGTACTCACATATAAGCAAAGCTGAACATCAGATTAGCTGTCACGTTACCTGTACCCGTTGTGGCGCAACCAGTGATGCCACCACAACTTACTCCGGCATAAAAATTGATCTTCCTATCAGACGGGGTTGTCCCTGTCGGACCCACGCTAATATGAGTGCCATTAATGAGTTCTTGAGCGTTGTATTCCGGCACAGAATTACTAATGAACACTAGAATCCCGGTACCGGTAGCAGAACCTGCATTACGGAACAAATATTTATTGTCCTGACGGATCCCATTACCAGTGACAGTAACGACAGGCGTAAGGGTTGGCCCACCACCACTACAGCCCTGCACAGAGAGAACGAAAGGCTGCGGTGCGACGACCTGGCCTGCACGCAACTGAGATTTGGTAATGGTGCCTAAATCAAGTGTGCTTTTATCAAGACTGATGGTGCATGTTCCTTGAACCAGTACTGCCGAGAAATCAAGCGTGACTGACTGCACTGGTGCGGATAAAAATGCAGAGGCAGCGATGAGAGCCGCAAGCGAGGACTTACGGGAGCATTGCATTATGCGCATCGATGCCCCCCGAATCATTGATGGTTTGCCACTGCACCTTACTGCCGGCAGCCAGGGCTGACTTTACAGACCAGGTGTGGTTGCCGTACGGCGCCAGCATGAGCGCTTCCGGCGTATCCAGAGCCAGTTTTTGCCCGCCAGCATTTATTTCAGACAGACTGATAAAATAGGGGGAAGGGTTACTGACCTTCACGCCACCTGCCACACGTGTGAACTGCAACCCCTTCTGGGCCGCGGCTGAAGAACCACTCAGGCTGGCAGGGCGGTAGAACAATTTGATGATGCTACCCACGCCAAAGCGCATCTGAGCCTGAATGTCATTACCCTGCTGAGCAGGATCCGGTTGCGTGCTTGTCGGAATAGCGGTGGCATGAAAATAAAACACTGACTCCCGATCTGACGGCAGGGATGCACCGCTGAATGAAATACGGATCTGATTGGTGCTCTGGGGCTCCAGGCGGAACAGTGGTGGCGTCACGGAAAACGGGGCGACAGTGTGTTCATCCTGTTTACCACTCAGGGTGGCGCGGACAAGATATGGTCCCTGGGTGAGGGTGTTACGTACCGTAACGTCGATACTGGACTTCCCTTCCGGATAAATCAGACGGGTGGCGTTAATACCAAATCCCGCAGACCAGCCCGACAGAGGTGAACCCAGAAGGGTCAGCATCAGTGTAAAAAGGGGAATAAAACGTTTCATACTACTGCTCCGGAAAGGTGGGCCACAGGCCCACCCCATTAACATCAGTTATAGGCAAAGCTGAACAGAACAGGCGCGTTGACCATGCCAATGTCAGGAGTCGCAGAGCTGGAAGCCAGGCCAGCCTGGAGTCTGATGGATTTACCATTGAAATCCCCGACGGCAGGCGTGGTACCCGCCGTTGCGATGTTCAGTTTCTGCCCCGCACTGATGTAAGCGGTTGGTGTGGCCACCGGACTTAACATGACGCCGGTATTTGTGCCGGTGCTGTTAAAGATGTTCGGGTTACCGCCCAGGGTCTGACCGCTGACGATAATGCCAGCTTTATCACCTGCCGCCAGCGGCGTGCCGCAGTTACTTAAACCCACGGTAAAGGTTTTGATGCTTGCAGGAACCGGGGTGGCAACACCAGTAAATGCTGCTTTAGCAAAGTTGCCCAGGTCCAGATTTGGATTGGAGACGGAAACGTCACATGTCGACGCTACCACATTACCCGTTATGGTAATTTCGGCGTTTGAGGCCGCATGAGAAATACCGGTCCCTGCAAACAAAATTGCTGCAACCGGAGCTAACATCATCATAGACTTACGCATGTATATAATTCCTTAATTGATTTAAAATATTGCCTTTTGAACCAGTCCGTACCGGCAATAAATACGGCACCCCCCAAGGCAGATCCTTAAGGGTGTGGGAGAATAGTTTGTCGTGAATGTCTCGCATTGGTTTAATAAAAACAGAAACCTGAAATCAAATTAACCAACAAGATTTTTCCTGGGCACATTATAAATTTATAAAACCAGCAATCAACTCAAAACAAAATAAAGTTTTCGCTTCTATTCCAGCAGGCAAAAGCATTTAACACTCCACGCCCTCGCGCTGACTGGTTTTTACAACTACAAAGCACTGTTAAAAACAGTTAAATACCACCAAAAACCCTACCTCAAATATAAGTAGCATAATACTTCAAATTTTCTGCTCACCCGATATTTACTAACCACAAAGTGCAGCGGTAGAAAACGGTGCTGTAACTATGCCTGCAATCAGCAGTCAGATATTCGCACCTGGCTAACGAAGGACAATATTAAACTTCAGCCAGGATTTTTCGTAGTCAATTAAAATCATCTAAACATTAAGTTAAAAATATCATTACTTATCATATGGTTACATGGAAATCTCATTCAAAAAACCTCTGGTATTTAGTTATCTCTTGTATGATGACAGGTATGATGGCTTATCGCGAAAGATGCTCGTAATAACTGTAACTTGCTGATTGGCATCATTAATAAAACCAAATGATGTTATGCGGGTTTTCTTTGACATCATGGAAGGAATGGGTATTAATGAACGACTGCAAATGTGTTTTCACGCATAACGTGCTAAAAAAAATCTATAGTTATAAATAATTTTATCTTTAAATAGGAAGGCTTCATCAGCAGTCAGACCCGGTTAATTCTAGGTATCCCACGGGTCGAGATGGATGTTGGGATAGCCATAAACGTAGCCAGACTACAGTCAGAACTGCTTAATCTTCCCAGTCTGGTGTAGTGGCCTCCGTGAGACTATGTTGAATGAGGTTACCCCACTCGGATTAATATCCAGGTCCAGGCCAATGCAGACGGACAGGCCTACGTTGGTTGTTGTCTCTGGTAATGGTTACCTTAGTCTGACGGCTTTGAGAACTGCGACGCAGCATTTTAATTTTTTCCGTTCGCAATCACCTGCTTCAGCACTTTCTGAGCCTTTCGGATATCAACCTGAGCATCTGAATAAACATTATTGGTGACAGAAACAGAATCATAAGTCTTTATCCCGGCATAATAACTGTGGGTGGCAATAAAGAGACATGTTGCAGGCTGCAAACAGAATGACTGCCAACAACAATTTGTTTTACCGCTTCAAATTTAAACTCTTCAGTAAACAGCTATACCGCTTTTTATAAATCATCTTAAATGACTCCAGGGGGTCTGTTAGATCAGTGGAAAATCAGCAGGGATCAGACTTGAACAATGAGTATGGCCTGCGGCAGTATTTCTGTGAGGTACTATACAGACTGGAAACCTTCGCTTGAGGTGGATGCATTCATTGTTTAGCCTGGTACCAGTCAATGCCAGAAAATCATATGGCTTTCCGTCCAGGTACATCTTTATGACAAGAACACCGACGTATCATCGCCTCCTGCTGCCAGCATTCTTCCTGCTGGTAATGGGCCTCGGTACTGCACTCTGCTATCTGCAGATGCAGAATGCTGTCGATAAAGAAATCCATTTGCGTCTGAAACAGGCTACTGCCAGTCTGGATGTGACGCTTGGCCACGCCAAACAGGCTGCTACTCGTGCAAGAGGTTATCTGGGAGAAAGCTGCAGCGAAGAAGTTCTGACCAGTATCCGGACCATTGTAGCCACTATCCCTGATATCAGAACAGTGAGCATGGTACGGCATAATGAGATTTACTGCACGTCTGTTTTTGGCGGAAAAACCTTCAGTCTTAACCAGGCAGATTATCCCGATGATTCCCTGATCCTGATGGGAGGCAACCAGATCACACCTTCCAAATCTCTGCTTGTCTATACCCTGCAGGACGGTCGCGGTAACAGCGTGTTAATCGGTATCGACGGCTACTATCTGTACAATGTGCTTAGAGTGCTGGATGGGGATTCTCATCTGTACCTGCAGGTAGGGGAACGCTACCTGGATCGTCATGGCCATGTTTCCTTAACTCCGGATATCAGGCTTCCCGTCGCGTTGTCATCAGACCATTTTCGTTACACTGTGATTGCCGATCGCGCAGGACACGCTGGGTTCTTCACTTTTATTCACTATCAACGGAACCTGCTTATAGCCATTCTGGTTGTGTCGTTACTGCTGAGCTGGTTATTCCGAAGCTACCTGGGCTATCGTGAAACAATAGAATTTATGCTTCGGTCAGCCATAAAGTACAAACAGTTGAAACCCTGGATTCAGCCTATTGTGAAAGGTGAAGAGGGACAGATCGTGGGCGGGGAGGTTCTGGTTCGCTGGGAGCATCCGAAGCTCGGTTTTATCCCCCCGGACAAATTCATTTCCGTGGCTGAGCAATCCGGTCTGATTAAGGAAGTGACGGCAATCTGTTTTGACGAAGTGATTCAGCAGATGAAGGACCAGGAAAAATACCTGCCTGAAGGGTTGTTTATCTGCTTTAATACCAGCGCTGTCAATTTTGAGAATGATGAAATAGTCACGCTTTGCACGCGGTTCCAGTCCAGTCTTGAAAGTTTGAAAGCCCGTGTAGTCCTCGAAATCACCGAGCGGGAGTCCATAGAGCATACCCTGCAGACACGCACCGTGACGGAAAAACTCCGGCAGCTTGGCGTTCAGTTCTCTTTAGATGACTTTGGTACCGGGTATGCAAACTACAGCTACCTGCAGCAGTTCCAGCCGGAGTTTATCAAGGCGGATAAAATGTTCACGTCAAACGTGAGTACGAATGCGGCGTCAGCGCTGGTTGTGAAGAACATGGTCAGTCTGGCACATAAATTTAATTGCCGCATTATTGCTGAAGGAGTGGAAGATGATACGCAATTTCAGGCTCTTCAGGAAATGGGTATAGATACATTTCAGGGCTATTATTTTTACCGTCCCGTACCGATTGATGACTATATACAGTCATTAAGCAGGCCATCAGAAAGCAGATGAAAGGTCGAAAATATGGATGCCACTGTCTGACTATCCTCTCAACTATACCCTGAACCCGAGTTTATCAGCTCATACTGACTTTCAGAGTTATTAATCCAAGTTACTGTTATTTAGAATAAAAAAACACCGGGATAATTCCAAAAAATCTTTACTGAAAAACTTATGCCTAAGCCCATAGTGAATCCAGACAGTTTTTTGCAGAGCAGCCCGTGACAACGTCATAGCGCTACGCTCACCCGGGACTTGAAGACGAAACTCATCCGAAGTGCGTGCAGTTATTTTGTACCATTTTCCCCGATAAAAAATACGATTCATTATATCCGAATAAGGCCTGTCCGATTACTCAGAATTGTAGCGTCAGAATGCGCAACGATAAACCGCCCGTATCCGCCGGGAATATTAACGGGTGAAAAGAAATTATGTCGGACTGAACCGGTATGTGGAAGTATGCCATGTGCAGAAGCAAAACTGACGCTGACCGGCCAGGTTAGAGGCATGAGCATACAGACAGTGCCCATCCGGCCGAATGCTGGGCTGCTGAAAAAGAGAAAACGTGAGAGTAAATGGACTGGCTTGCCAGACCCACTGTACGAGTACCCATCCGACTTCGGGAGTTTTCGGATCTCCGGTGAAGGAAATGAGGCATATTCATTTACGCATATAGAAATGCACCATCCATTCCAAAAATGAATATGAAAAATTTAACCAAAAGAGCATTGCTTAAATTTGAATGGATATATAAATTTGAAACAAACCGAACGCGAACGGTTTTTTATGTTTTTTTTTAAAACTACGTCAAAGAGGTATTTCCTATGAGCATTAAATCAGCCGTCGAACGAGCCAGGCGGAAGCGCACTTTCTCCAAGAACGCTGGGATGACAGAAAAGCGTGTCACGGTAAGAACAGAGCAGGACCAGCGCGAGCTGGACGCCCTGATCGAAAAACAACTGGCCCGTTTCGTCAAAACAGAACTCTCAGGGGCTGATGAAATGCAGGCCTTTTCGCCTCAGGTTCGTGAAGCTCTGGAGCATGCCCTGCTGCTGAAAGGATCGCCGGACTTCATTACCCCCCATGGTGCCTTCAGCACCTTTATCACCAAACTACTGGAAAATGGTCTGACGTCTGAAGTTGCCCCGGCCGTCGCCATTTATACCCGCGTGTACCCGACCAGCGTGGACTATGTACTTAAATCAGTGCCAGCAAAGGCGAGCAACTATCTCTGCCGGTATGCCAGCAGCCAGGCCGTGATGAAATGGACAGAAGAAAACCCCGGCTGGCACGAGAAGATCATCGACAGCCTGAAGGACGGGACCTTTGCCGGATATCTGCGACAGATCCGCGAGGCCATCGGGGCAGCAAACCTCAACTATCGTTTTCTGAAAATGCTGGAGCAGCTCTGTGAGGACGCGGGGGAGCTTTCTCCTGAGCTAAAGCAACAGACCCAGCAGATTCTGAGTCGAGCACCGGAAACGCTTGTTCTTTCCCCCCGTGAGTGGAATGAAGACTGTAATAATCTGCGAACTTTCGTTCTGTTTTTCATGCTCAGGGACCTGGAGACACGCTACGGAGAGAGGGCAAACCCGGACAGAACCTACATCACGCCGTTCTATAACCGTCAGCGTGAGGAGCAAGGCGTAATGAATTCCCAGATCATCACTTTTCATGAATCACAACCTATCGCCCGGAGCTATGACTATGGGGTCTGTATCGGCTGGCGTTACGACAGCTGGGAGCAGTTTTTTTATCAGGTCAGCCACGAGGCTGTCCATCTGCTCAATCCGAAGATCGCCCCGGACGGCATGCTCAGAACCAGTGCCCTTGATGAGGGTATGGCAGTCCGCTATGCCGAAGAAATGCTGGCGAAATACCTGCCATATGTCAGCCGGGCGTTTGTGGAAAGCCCGGTCGGTATGGACAGTCCTTATCATCACGCCTGGGAGGCGGCCAGAAAACTGCCGCATGATCTTCTTGCGCAAATCCGTGCGGAATTTGGCAGCTTCAGTACCATTGATGACCCGGTGCGATTCGCAGAAATGACTGCGCCGTGGCTGACAACAGCAGAAGCCACTCTGCTCAGCAGTGATTTTCGCTACAGCTAAGATCCAGGCCTTCTGAACTGACACGCCCGGACAATGCATAAGGCCCCAGCAGGGGCCTTTTTTGTACCCCTTCAGTTAATCAGCGTCCAGCGTATGGCGGCCATGACAAGTTCATAGTGAACGGCCGGACTGGCGGCCAGACGCAAACCGCCAGCCCAGCATTCGTCCGAGAAGATCACCGCCTCATTGCCGGTGCGCTGCGATGGTTGCCGGGTGTCCAGCCAGCGGATCTGTACTGTCTGACGTTTCTGGTTCATGTTTCTGTACCTCTTTCGCTGAGTCACAGCCCTGATTGTGGCGTCACGACACGACAGCCTCCCGGCTATTTTTATTCCCCAAACATGGGGCAGGCTCAGAAAATGCGTTATCCGGGCTGCTCTCCTATCCGGGCGATGATGGATAAAACAAAATAGCACTTTTTGCTAATGACCTTGATGTATTAATTGGAGTACAATTCAAGAGAGCGTTTTTGTTTACTTTTTACCACGTCAGGTATAACATTCCTACTGTGACCCGCTCTGGTCACGTCCAGGTATAAAAAAACTTAGCCATCCTTACACTGAATCCGCATCAGATAGTGCGTCATTCCGGTGAGGGATTTTTGCGCTTTTTTGCCGGGAAAGCAGAATGCTGAACGTAAAATAGAGAGATAAGGAGGTAATGCATGAACACAACTTAGACGGCAGTAAAACCAGAGTAGTACATACAGGGTAAGACTTATGCGGCCACTACGGGTGGAAAGCAGGGCACCCTATTTTCATAAACGAACCAGGAGATTGCGATGCGCAATTTTTCAGGAAATCAAACTTTTTTTATAAGGATAAATCTCAATGGATTCAAACATTATGGACGTGGTGGCACAAGCCCACCCTATTTATAGCATTGGCAGTATTATTTACGACATCATTTACGGGCGTACAGGCGGATTACTGAAGAAAGCCTACACCTGTGGCAAGGCTCGTAACTACCAGCAAATGGTGCTTTGCGGCTTACTTGCGGCAATCAACATCGCATTTGTGGTG
This sequence comes from Enterobacter sp. RHBSTW-00593, assembly GCF_013784105.1. Lineage (NCBI taxonomy): Bacteria > Pseudomonadati > Pseudomonadota > Gammaproteobacteria > Enterobacterales > Enterobacteriaceae > Enterobacter > Enterobacter sp. RHBSTW-00593. The sequence goes on along the minus strand of NZ_CP056394.1, from coordinate 10,980 downwards.
GCTATGGCTTTCGCCTTCGCTCCGTGGGTCAAGGCAATAATAGTGGCGAAGTTAGCAGCTTCACCTTTTATTGCGATGACCATAACCGGTGTCGGTTCCAACGTTGTTAACTATGTCTTCGGCTGGATAGTTGACGCTATCAGCCGAAAGGTTCTCTGAACGAGAGATCCACAGTTTAACAGCTACCCCGGTCAGAAATCAACCACCTGTCCGGGGCTGAACGCGCGGTGCTTCTGCGGAGCACCGCCGTTTTGTCACGTCTGCCTTCCGGCGAAAGATAAATAGGTGATATCACGGGGCCGCTCCGTAATGTACATCGTGGCGGGTCGGGAAAGAGATGAAATTCCGTGCTAGAACGGATCGTTCTCCAGACCAGAGGCGGTTTCCCATGGTGGAGATACGGAGCCTGAAGGTTCTTTAATCTGCGGGGTATAGTGGTATGAGCTACGCCTGACGGCATCAGTGGAGTATTCAAACCGGGCAGCCCGTATACCGTGAACGCTGACCGAACCGAGATCTATCTCCAGGGATGGTGCCCGGCGATCGTCCTGAAGCGATAGGCCGGAAAGATCATGCCTGTCTGCCCGCGGAGAAAGGGTTTCCTGAGTCGAAATAACTTCTGTAACACAGATATCTGGCTCCCAGTCATCTTCGGCATACTGATGGCCATATCTGATTATGCAGTCTTCCTTTGCCGGTAGAGTCATAAAGGCAACACGGGAGGCCTTATGGAACAACACAACGTTATACCGTTCCTCCAGATCCGCCCCCGGCAGCTGCACGGAGGGATAAAGGATACCGTCAAGATTAAACCGGGAAGGATCCGCCAGGTATTCAGCTATGACCTGAGTCGGGATATAGCTGAAGTCTTCTTCACCGGGCAGAACCGGAGCGACAATCCTGCTGATAAGTGTGGACAGGAACGCGGCCTGCTCACGTCTTTTTATGTAGTCCGGGTCGAGTAGGCTTCCACTCTCCAGAACACTTTCCAGTGCTGGCAGGTTCAGAAGACGGAGCGGTCGGATAACGTTAAACTTAGCGCACACCACGTTGCAGCCTACCGGTGGACGTATCTCTGAAATAGCCGTATCGACTGAACTGGCGCCATAGAAGACCGAAATTCCTCTGGCGCTCATACGGTTGGCACCGCTGATCTGATGCGGCGGCGGCCCTAACTCTTTGTCCGGTGTCACAAGTATCTGTTCCATCTCATGATGATTACGGCACCACCGGGCACGGTACAGTGACGGGATAGCGGTACCCGGGCCGGCGTGAATAATCACAGGCTTTTTTCCACGGGCGCGCATTGTCTCTACCCCCCGGAATATGCCGTCCAGGGTGGAGCTCACGGCATTATTGATGAAACGTGATTCAGTTTTCAGTGAGGTAACAAAATTTATCCACATGGAATCGAGACGGCCAGTGCTGATCTGACTGCGTTCAGCATAACAGGACTCCCGGGCAAACTCGGTCTCCAGTCCCATCACATCGGAATCAAAATCAGAATGCCTGTATTCGAGCAACTGCTGAATATCGTCAGCAAGCTCACGACTTATCTGGAGTAAATCCTCAATGAGCTGCACGATTTCTTCCCCCTCGCGGAACCACTCATAACCGTCAATATGACGAAGACTGGCATATTCCATATCGTTCGGTTCAGTGGGGGTCCGGTAAAAATGAGCTTCAATGGCTGTTTCTGTCAGGTCACATACCTCCTCCAGGGAGAAACAGGGCTGGACTTCCGCGCAGTAATGACAGGTCTCTAAAGTTCCTTCCTTCTGAATCCTGTGGCGTAAAAATTCTTCGGCAATACAACCAGCACAAACCCAACTCTCATCTGACTTTTCTGCATTCATAAAAGGGCTATCTCCGAGGTATTACTCTGCTCAGGAAGTGTATCAGACGTAATCTGACTGACATTTCAGAATTAGACAATTTCAGGATCTGCGCGGCGGGAAACCGGAAAAGGATATGACAATTAAGCTACATGCTAAAAATCATATTAGGTGTGATATTTTTCATCAAGCACATAATCATATCTGATATGATATTTACAAATTTATGTATAAATCAAACCAAATATGATTATCCAGTTAACCGGGCATTATCAGACGGAGCGTGCAGGATGGATAGAGAAATAACGTTTTCACTCAGCTACCATCAACTGACAGCAAGAACGGCAGAGGTGATTAAAGCTATCAAAGAACGCAGGGGGCAGACTGCAGATACAAAGCTGGCATGCGTTGAGGCGGTCATACTTCTGTGGTCTGAACTTGCTACTGAAGGCGCATCCGACATCAGACAGGTACAGGATGACATCCGGCTTCTTCAGGAATTCGCAAACGGAATGAAGGCATGACTGACACGGTAAAAGGCCGCCGCCCGTCCCCGCTGCAGCGGCGGATACTGATTGTGCTGGCCGCCCTCGGTGCGAAACGTCCGGGACCGGTGGCGACAAGAGATATTGAGCGGGTGCTGGAGCAGGGCGGTTCGGCCCCGGTGTACGGGCCGAACCTCCGCGCCTCCTGCCGGCGCATGGAAGCCGCGGGCTGGCTGCGCACCTTGCGCGCCCCGAACATGCAACTGGCCGTTGAGCTGACGAACGCTGGCCGTGCGCTGGCCGCCCCGCTTCTCGCTGACGAACAGGCTCGCGTCCTGGCGGAGCAGCGAGCAACGGCGGTCCGGGTTCTGCCCCTGTTCCCGCGCAGCAAGGCAGAGGAAGCTGACGACCGCCCGGTGGAGCTCGACGGTCGCTGGCACCTGGCGTGCCGGGGCGACTACGTTATCCGTCTTGACGGTACCACCTGCCTGCAGCTGTGGAGCGCGGCCGGGCAGGTTACGCGCCTGGAAGGTGATCCCCTGCAGGTCGCCGCCTGGCTGCAGGCCTGCCACGATGCGGGGATTGCGGTCCGGATACAGGTTAATGAAAGCACCACGCCGGAGGCGGGTATACCGGACTGTAGCGCGCCGGCAGACCAGACGTCCTCCTGGTTACGCCAGCTGGAAGGCGCGCTGCAGGCGCAGGGGATCAGTGGTCTGAATGAGGAGATCAGGATGGCAATGATCATGCCTGGCGGGGCGCTCCGCGACCTGCCGGCACCGGCGCGCCTGCTGCACGTTCTGCGCGACAGTCCGGAGGCGTTCCCGCTCACGGCTGCCGGGTATGAAGAAGACACGCAGGCCACGCTGTCTGACCTGCTGGCCCGCGCAGGGTTCACCAGCGAACAGGCGCAGGAGCTGCGGCTGCACCGCATCCGCTGGGCTCAGGTGAGTCAGGAAGAAGCTGACCGGCGTGAGCTTAACAACCTGCTGGACGAACTCGAACAGCGCCAGCTGTACTGCAACCGCGAGCAGCTGACGGAGATAGTGTTTTCACCGGTCCGCAAACCCGGCGAGCGCTGGACAGAACGTCTGCAGTGGCTCCTGATGACGGACGGATTCGGGTTCAGCAGTCCGCTGTCCCGTGACGCAGGCGCCCGGGCGCTGGCGATCCTGGCCGGTTACACGGGGCGGGAGGTGGCGGAACATCTGGCCACGGTGATCGTCTGGAACGACGACAGCGCGGGGACGCCGTCATGAGCACAGGCAACGTACATTTGATTGTGACCTGCACGCGCCGCAAAACCTTGGCTGCAGGTGAAACAGTCTTTCCGGATGAACGCGATGCCGGAAAGGCTTACGGGCTCTGGCTGGAAAGACTGGCGCAGGCCCGTCGCGGATCGCCCCCCATGACCGCCGGCGAGCTGTATACGGGCCAGCACTGGAGCAGGGCAGCAGCATCTGCGGCGCGTAACGGTGCGGAGATGTGGGTGATTTCAGCGGGTCTGGGGCTACTGCATGCCTCTGATCCTGTGGTCCCGTATGAGGCAACGTTTTCCTCGATGCCATTCTGCCATCGCACTCACTGGGAACGACTGACAATGCGTCCACCTTCGGAACGACGGTGTACCTCCCTGAGGGCGCTGATGCAGGCGAGGCCTGACGATCGGTTTGTGGTGGCCGCCTCTCCGGTGTACCTGCGTGCCGTTGAAGAAGACCTGCTCGCGGGGAGGGACGCGTTACGTACGCCTGAACAGCTGCAGGTTGTCACCTCCAAAGGCTACCAGGGCGGCCTGAAGGACAGTGTCCGGTATACGAGCGCAGATATGATGAAAGAGCTGAATACCAACATGACCGGACTGAATGTCAGTTACGCCCTGCAGATCATTGGTAATGAAAAACTGAACAGCAGTACAGCAGGTGAGGTATATGCATGATCCGGCAACTCAGCGCCATGCTCCTGCTCGTGGTGACCTTCCCGGCCAGCGCAGATATCAGCGGCCGGATCGTTCGCGTGCTGGACGGGGATACCGTTGAGGTTCTTGAAACGGGGAACCGCCTGACGCGCGTTCGTCTTGCCGGCATCGATGCGCCGGAAAAGAACCAGCCCTTTGGCCAGCGGTCCAGGCAGGAACTCACATCAATGGTGGCGCAGCGTAACGTAACCATCACGGGTGAAGAAACGGATCGCTACGGGCGGCTGCTGGGCACCGTGTGGCTTGGCGCGACGGATGTGAATGCCGCGCAGATCCGCAAAGGGCTGGCCTGGGTATACCGGTACCACGGAAAACCGGCCCGGACTGACTACGCTCAGCTGGAAGCCGAAGCCCGCCGGCAGGGTATCGGGCTCTGGTCAGTTCCGGGTCAGACAGAACCCTGGCGCTGGCGGAGCCATCATCAGGAGAGAGGTTCTGTCAGAGACGCTCCCTGATTCCGCACGTTGCCGACCGCCGGGGAAACCGGATGCCAGGTGAATGCCTCAGCAGGCACCGCCCCCTGTCTGGCTGTCCTGCCCGCCTCGTCACCACTGAGACTCTCGCGCAGCCAGTCCCGGGCGTCCTCTGGCGTCAGCACCAGAGGACGACGATCGTGGATATCGAGAAGCCCTTTGTCCGCAGCTGCCGTGACAATAACAAACCCTTCCCCGTCATCCCTCAGTCCAAACGGCCGCGCACCAATGGCAGCCATGAACACGGGCTGACCGTCCCTGCGGTAAATAAAATACGGCTGTTTTTTGTTCCCCTGGCGCACCCACTCGTACCACCCGTCAGCAAACACAACGGCGCGGCCGCGTTCCCACAGCGGACGAAACATACGTCCCTCAGCTGCAGTTTCAGCACGGGCATTAATCAGGGGCGCTTTGTGCCACCACGGCGGGGAATATCCCCACAGAACAGGGTCGAGCTGCAGCTGGTTATTGCTTTCACTGAGCAACAGCACCCGGGTACCCGGCGCCACGTTGTAGCGTCCAATAGGCTCCGGTACTGCAGAAAACCCGGCATCAACCTCACCGGCCAGATAAGCCAGGTATTCGGCGCGGGTCTGTGACTGAGAAAAACGTCCACACATAAACGTTTCCTGCCGTTAAAGGGTAAGTATAGGAAAAATGGGATGCATGGATTGTTTAACGGCAACGGCACAACGATCCGGACAGGGGGGCAAAAGCAGGAAGGTACGGGACGTCTAAATAGTGTATTCTTTTTATCAGGTTAAAGGAGACGTGAATGACAGTGAAAAACCAGGAACTTATCGCGGCAGGATTCACCAGTAAGGATATCGAGCGAATCAAACGTCACCAGGCGACGGGGGACTCGCAGGAAAAGGTTCTGAAGGATCTGGCCGGCTATTTCCTGTCGGTAGCCTGGATCACCGGCGGGATGGCCATCATCACCCTGCTCACCGCGTTCTTTGGCAGCGCCAGCCATCTTATCTCCTGCGTGGTTGCCGTCGTCTTTCTGCTGATTGTGCTGCTTCTGGTGATGCCGGTCAGACTTGGCTATAAATCATGGAAGCTGATGAGATCACATATCAGCGATTCCGGTCATCACGGGTAAGGAGTTCCAGTACCACCTTTGCACTGACCCCCATCCCAGAACCTTCATCGTCAGTTTGCCCGGAGACATGGTTTCCACCTTGCGGTAATAGTCTCCGGGAAGATAACGGAAAAGACGCCAGGCCTCAGCTTTCCCGGTCAGACCAAACACACCATAAACGCTGGCTGCAAGCGTGGTTGCATTAAAGATCCCCAGGCCGACATCGCGGCTGAAGCCCATAAACTCCGCTACGGACATGGCACCGTCCGCAAGGATCCCCTCTGAAGCAGGTTCATTCAGGAACTGACGGGCTGCCTCCCGTGATACCGTATTAAGGGCATCACCGACCAGAACGGCACCGGCAAGCATACCAGCAGGCGTCATCGTTGCGATCATCACACCGCCAAACACAGCCTGAACGCCGGCGAGAACGACCTTAATCCCGGATATGAAGTATCCGACAATTTTATTCTGCTCTGTCACATACTGAATTTCAGCGTAGATCCGGGCATAACCGGTTTTCAGCATGCGCGACTGTTCAAGCAGGAACTCATTCTCAGCCCTGAGGTTCTTCAGGCAGGCAATGCATTCTTCATCGCTCCTTGCTCTTCTCGCCGCGTCAAACTGTTGCATGACAACCTGTCTTATTTCATCCACGAATTTCAGACGGGTCAGTGAATCACTGAGGTGCATGGACGCGACGGTATTTGCGGTATTTACAAGCTTTCGGGCTTCCAGATTAATCATTGTATCAGCCCACTGACGCCGGCTCTGCCCGGGAAAAATCGCGATATCCATTACATATTCCTTATCCGTTGTCAGAACGAAAGTACATTATACAAGGGGTAAATAAGAGAAACGTATAATATTGCAGCATTCACTAACTTTTCCTCAAATAAACACGCTTGCTGAAAACGACCTGACACAGATCCGCCGCTCGTCACCTTTCCTGACGTTACCCGTCTGGCCATCAGAGTAAACAGGTAAAGCCTGGTGGTATCCCCATTCAGGCACTGCTATTTAACGCAGCTACCCGGTCTCCCCCCTATTTAACAGCCCCGTTCCTCTTACGTACTCGCTGTCAAACGAGCCATCTGCGGATTTATCTGTCGATCGCTGTCGTCAGAGAATTGCGAATAAGGTCCCGGGCTTCAGGAGGGGCATACTGATTCAGGCGCAGAATTTTCATGCGGAGATGCACATCCTGTATCATATTCAGTGAAAGACTTTTATCCGCCTGTAATCTAACTTTATCTGTAGAACACGATGTACGGCTGCCAGACGAAAAGAAATTGCAGGCCGGGTAATTTTCACTGAATGATGCGCCGCAGGGGTTGATAATGGTCTTATAAAACGGCTAATGTTATAAATACTGATATTTAGTACATTCAATATATTGAGATTCAACAATTATGAAAAAGAGATCGGGAGACCCCCGTAAACGACAGGCTCTCAAAGATGCAGAACAGGCCATTAAATCAGAAGAAGCACGGCGAATGGCACTGATTATCTCCAGGGAAAAGGAAATAAAAGCGGAAACTCTCCGGTTGATCGAACTGTTCGAAGAACAGTACCCTGACTCACCAGGCTACCACTACGATGAGCAGCCCTATATAATGACTATCAGTGTCATTGTTATGCACCGGGCAGGCTGTGAGTTAAATGACGAACCAGAAAAATACGATCCTGCCGGGCAGCTTGATACGCTGGAACTGTTACCGGCAATGAGAGGAGAAGTTGATGCGTTTCTCATAAGGAATCAGCTGGATAAAGCTGATTCCTGGTCTGTATTCAGTTAATATTTTACAGAAAGAACATGTCAGGATGAATGTCCGGCAAAGAGATATTCGCTGAAAATTATAAAAAGGAAGTGTATTATACTGGTGTGGGCTAATTCTGGTTGCTGTCATTTAATGGCCGGTTATTTCGTAAATAAAGAAAGTGCCCTGCGAAACTGAAATAATTATTTACAGGTCAGTGCGTCCCCTAATCTAAATATGTTGTGGTTGTTGCCGATAACAATATAGTACGGACGGGGTGATACATGAACGATTTTCATATTTTAACTATTTGTATTCAGAATAAAGATGTGACCGGCGCCATGCGTGTGCTGCGGGATAAATCAGAATTTGCGGTGCGCAAAATTCTGGAAAAATTAAAAGTCAGGGTGACATCGCAAACCGGCAGAGTATTCTGGCATTCTGTTCAGGGCTGGCTGCTGACCGCATGTCGTCTGGGGAGTATTCAGCATGAATCTGTTCGTACCCGATGCATTTCACAACCTGCAGAAAACCGGCCAACCCAGCCCGGCAGCACTGGATATGATCAAGCTCGTGGCGCTTCTGGCCATGCTCATCGATCACATCAATACGCTGTTTCTGACGCCAGCCTGGCCGGTGATGTATGCGCTTGGCCGGATGGCCTTCCCCCTGTTCACGCTTATATGGGCGATGAACGTGCAGCGTTCGCCAGAACGTCTGCAGATAAGGGCAAACCGGCTGTGGATCTGGGCAGTCATCACGCAGCCGGTATTCAGCCTGGCCTTCCTGGAGCACCAGCCGTGGTGGGCGATGAACATCCTGTTCGTGTTCGCCGGCGTCACGCAGCTGCTCGCCCTGCGGTACCGGTATGGCCAGAAGGGAAACCTTGTCGGTGGACTGCTTCTGGCGCTCATGATATTTCCGCTTCAGCCCGCAAGTTATGGCCTGTCGGGCGTCATACTGGCCGTCAGCCTGGCAACCGTTACGGGAAGCTCTGCCCCCGAAATGAAGCGCAAGGCCGCCATTGTTGCCGTGCTGTCACTGCTCTGCTTAAACGGTATCACGCATCTGCTCAGCATGCCTGCAGAGACATTATTACTGGCCACACTGCCAACACTGGTATTCCCCCTGATAGCAATGTCCCTGTGCACGGACCTCTGCCCGGCAGGCCGTCAGCGTTTTATGCCGCGTCATTTCTTTTATATGGCCTATACCGGCCATCTGCTGGTCCTGCTCATACTTGAAAAGCTCTGGTAAACCTGACACCGTTTCCGGGGTCAGCCCGGTCCGGGTATGTAGCGGCCACGCTGCAGTAAATCAATGGCCAGCTGGAGGTACAGAAGCTGGTCCGGTTCCCATCTCTCGGTTTCGGCAAGCCCGTTGCGCAGCACGAGCACGATGTTTTCGCTTGTTGAGTCATGCCCGGCTTCGATAAGCGAAAACACAATACTGCCCACCACCTGGCACATTTCCTCATGCTGTCGCATGAAGGTATCTGAATAGTCCATCCGGTCACCCCCGCAGAGTGATATTCAAAATGAAGGCTCATGGCCATGATGCCGCGAAGCGGCATGGAGACGCCAGCCGGAGCTTAACCGGGTGATTCTGGTGAGGGGCGTCGTAACCGGCATCAGCCGTTACGGATTGATAGGTTCTGCCAATCCCATCCCTTTCCCTGCAAAGCCATACCCGCTTGAAGCTTTCCGATTGCTAATGTGCGCGGTCGGAGTGAGTCCGTCAAGGCCTCCGGCCGTTGACGGGCTGTATCTCCGCGTTAGCGCCGTCAGGCGCTTACGAGCGTGTATGAAGGGATTACCGCGACTTATCTGCACCTACTCTTAATACTAGTTACAACATCCCTCTTAAAGCGAGGGTGTTCCGGCCCTCCGGGCCGGGGCGGCGTCGGTTTAGCAGGGGTCAGGCCAGGAGACGGTGTCAGGTTCTGGCCAGAACGGGGCCCGGCGCGTGCGACGGGAGGTACTTTTGATTTTCATCTGAGCGCGCGGCCGTGAGGCCGCTGCATGCGAAGGCCTTTTTAATTATCCACAGAGTGGCGGAAGACAAAGATCCACTCTGGAATGAAATGAACAGAGCGATAAAAAAAGGGGGTTAGATTAAATTGCGGGTTCTGTTTTTTTCCTTTCCGGAAAAGGTGACTTATTCGTTTGCGGATTTCTGTGGAAAAAAGGATTCATCGGTATTCCAGGCCATCAGGGTAATGCGTTTGCGTCAGGAAATGCAGCCCGACCGGGTGACGAGAACAAAAAACGCTCAATTTTTCCGGGGAAAACCAGCACCAGAAGCCCCGGCGAGGGGCATGTGAACAGAGGGAGATGATGTGCCGTATGTCGTGGCTAGTCCGGCGGTGACAGCGCCAGGTCCAGCTGGTAAAGATGCTGAATCGCCAGCTGTGTCAGTCGTTCCGGCGTACACCAGTACGCCTCATCATGAGGAAGGGTTTTGAAAACCCATTTTTCCATGGCATGAAGACGTTCATCCACCGGCAGCTTTATCAGGTTATTGGCTCGTTTACGCTCAGCGCCTTTTTTACGACGGTAAGTCAGTGCTTCACGGCGCTTACGGGCAGACCAGCATTTACGCGCAGAGTGGGGCTGAACATCATCATGTTCGTTAATCACCCCGTCCCGGATCAGCTGCTCGCGCTCGGCGCTCTGACGGAGCTTCTTATCCTGCTCCTTAACCAGCTTGTCCATATTGACGCCCAGCATCTGGAATCCTAGGGGGGTGATATAGACGTAGGTCGGCAGCCAGGAGCGGGATTCCCGATCCCAGGTGCGCTCTTCCGCCAGCCCAAGCACACCAAAGCGTACCTGCTCTTCAATCAGGCGGGATAATCGTGACACTGTCACCTCCGTTTCCGGGACGACATTTCCTTTAGCGTCCTTCGGGCTTAACTCTCTGGCCAGCCTGGAGATACACATGCCGACGGTATGCTTGCCGCCATCACAGAAACTGATGAGCAGGGGCCAGAGGGAGTCGATGAGGCACCGGCGTTCCGGCCGGAAACCATATTTGCGTCCTGCCTTACGGCGACCCGTGACAAAAAGGGGATGACGGGAAACGTGAACGCGCAGTCTGGGGCGACCGGTCCGCTTGTCGAACATCACGAGACGGTTGTAGGCATGCCCCAGTTCCCCGGAGAGCTTTTTATAATGCTCAGGACGGAACCAGGACGGGTTTTCACATTTGGCTTTTGTGGAGTGTTCACCGCGCTTACGGCGGGTCCGCTTTTTGACCGGCTCAGTAAGAAAATTATCCTGTGTGCCGGCATCAACGTCCTGCCAGAAACGGATTAACTCTTCGGCCGGAAGCTCAGACCAGTGAACAGAAATCTGATTGTCATTCAC